>JAHWJN010000034.1 GCA_019348395.1 Chloroflexota bacterium | reverse complement strand
GCGCCCGGATCGGCGAAGGCTTCCTGGCCGATGCTCCCCGCGGGGAGCCCGGTGGCGGGGCGACGCTCGGATCGGTGAACCAGCTCTGGTCGCATCGGTCCTAGGGGCGGACGAGGTCGTCGTAGGCGTCCGGCCGCCGGTCGCGGAAGAACTGCCACGTCTGGCGGACCTCCTCGATCTTGTCGAGGTCCAGGTCCCGGACGATGAGCTCCTCCTCGTGCGGGTCCCCCACGTCGCCCACGAACTGGCCGCGCGGATCCACGAAGTACGACTGGCCGTAGAAGTCGTCGTCACCGAGCGGCTCGATGCCGACCCGGTTGATGGTGCCGACGTAGTAGCCGTTGGCCAGCGCGTGGCTCACCTGCTCGACGCGCCACAGGTACTCGGACAGGCCGCGTGAAGTGGCGGACGGGATGAAGACCAGCTCCGCGCCGTTCAGGCCCAGCGCCCGCGCGCCCTCGGGGAAGTGGCGGTCGTAGCAGATGTAGACACCGACCTTGCCGACGGCCGTGTCGAACACCGGGTAGCCGGTGTTCCCGGGACGGAAGTAGTACTTCTCCCAGAAGCCCTTCACGTGCGGGATGTGCGTCTTGCGGTACTTGCCCAGGTACGTCCCGTCGGCATCGATGACCGCGGCGGTGTTGTAGTAGACCCCGGTGGTCTGCTCGTCCTCCTCGTACATCGGCACGATGAGCACCATCCCGGTCTCCTTGGCCAGCTCCTGCATCCGCTTCGTGGTCGGCCCGTTGGGGATGTGCTCGGTGTAGCTGAAGTACTGCGGGTCCTGGACCTGGCAGAAGTACGGTCCGTAGAAGAGCTCCTGGAAGCACATCACCTTCGCGCCCTGGGCCGCGGCCTCGCGCGCGTACTTCTCGTGCTTCTGGATCATCGACTCCTTGTCGCCGGTCCACTCCGCCTGGAGCAGTGCCGCGCGGACGGTTCGCGCCATCGGTTCCTCCTCGGTCGCCCCCACCGACGTGGGGCTTTTGGGCCATGGGAAGCCGATACATTACACCGGCGCCGCCGCTCAGCGGTCGGGAGCGCAGCCCCACGCTCCGACAGGTAGGCTGCTCCCACGCCATGAACCTCTTCGACCTGCTCGTCCTGCTGCTGCTCGTCATCGGCCTCGTGTCCGGAGCGCGGGCCGGCTTCCTCGGGCCGGTGCTGGGCCTGGCCGGTGCCGTCGGCGGTTTCCTGCTGGCGGTGCTGCTCTCGTCGCTGCTGCGCGACTCGCTGGCCGAGATCGAACAGCCCACGCGCGCGCTCGTCACGATCCTCGGCCTGGGTGCGCTGGTGCTCGGCGGCGAGGCGCTCGGGGCGGCCCTGGGGGCAACCTTGAGCCACGGCCTGCGCCGGAGCCCGCTCCGTCCCCTCGACATGCTCGGGGGCGCGGCGGTCGGGGCGGCACACGTCGTCCTGCTGGTGTGGCTCGTCGGCGGGGTCCTGGCCGCCGGCATGTCGCCGGCCCTCGCGGCCCTCGCCCGTGATTCGGTGGCGGTGCAGGTCGTGAATGACCGGTTGCCGCCATCGATCACCGTTGCCGGCCGGCTCCTGGCGCTCCTCGACACCACCGATCTGCCGCCGCTGTTCGGCGGGCTGGAACCGCTCCCCGCGGAGCCGGTCGACCTGCCCGATGACGCGGAGGCGCGCGCGCTCGCCGAATCCGCACTGGCCAGCACGGCGCGCGTGACCGCCTCCGGCTGCGGCCCCGGACTCTCGGTCGGCAGCAGCTTCTTCGTGTCCGCGACGCACGCCATCACCAACGCCCATGTCGTGGCGGGGAGCACCGGCACCACCGTGACACTGAGCGGCTCCAGCCACGACGCGGTCGTGGTCGCCTACGACGCTGTCGCCGACCTGGCCCTCCTCCACGTCCCGAGCGCGGGGGCCCCCGCCCTTCGCCTTGCGCCACAGATCCCGGGGCGCGGTTCCACCGGTGTTGCGCTCGGCTATCCCGGTGGCGGCGAGCTGACGGCCACCTCCGCCGCGGTGACCGCGGCCCACGACATCACCGGTCCGAACATCTACGGCGAAGGCGCCCACGATCGGAGCGTCGTCGAGCTCCGCGCCCAGATCCGCCAGGGGAACAGCGGCGGGCCGCTGGTGGTGGAGCCCGGCATCGTCGGCGGCGTCATCTTCGGCGGATCGCGGCTGTCCCCCGATGTCGGCTACGCCATCGGCTCGGACGAGGCCGTCCAACGCATGGGCCCGTTCATCGGGTCCACGCAGGCGGTGAGCACCGGCGGCTGCCTGTAGCCTGTCCACCGATGCCCTGGACCCGCCACGCCAAGATCGCCTTCATCGGCTCCCACTCGGTGCGCAAGTCGAACGCCGTGCATGCCTTCGCCTCCACGGTCGGGCGTGCCGGTCGGTCGGTGGAGGTGGGTCGCGAAGTCGTCCGCTTCAACCCGCTCGGCCTCAACGAGGAGGCGACCGCCGAGGCGCAGCTGTGGGTCCTGGTGACGCAGATCCAGCAGGAGCTGGAGCTGGCGAGCCGAGCCGAGATCCTGGTCACGGATCGCTCGGTGGTCGACAACTTCGCGTACTACCTGCGCGTCACCGGCGGGGAGGACCCGTTCGGCGTCGAGCCCCTCATCCGCCGATGGGCCGGCACCTACGACCTCTCGGTGCGGCTGCTGCCCGACGTCGGCCTGCTGGCCGATGGCGTGCGCTCCACCTCCGACACCTTCCGCGACGAGATCGAGGCGATCCTCGACCGCATCCTGCCGATCTACCTGTCGCAGGACCGATGCGTCAGCGTGCCCGCCAGCGACGTGACCGCGGACTTCGACTGGTGGGTCCTCGCCGAGCGGCTGGCCGGGATCGTGGGCGCCCCGCTCGTCGACGGCCAGCTCAGCGCGCCGTTGGGCTAGCCGCTCACCCGGTCTCCGGCGGGAAGTGCCGCAGGCCGTAGGGAGCCCCCAGGCGGTCCATCAGCTCGAGGTTGGGAGGCCGCCCTGACGCGGCGACCTCGGCGGTCACCTCCCCGAAGAAGTCCTCCAGGCCGGGACGGCTGGTGATGACCAGCACGCGGGCCGGCTCTTCACCCTCCACGCGGGGCTGGTGGATGACGCCCCGCGGGAGATACGCACAGCCGCCGGCGCCGACGACCCATTCATCATCGCCGCACCTGACCCGCAGCCGCCCCTCGAGGACGTAGAACAGCTCGTCCTCGTCGTCATGAACGTGGGGCGGCGGCCCGCCGCCCGCCGGAATGGTCGACGAGAGCAGCGTGAACGACGCATCGGTCCGCCTGCCGGCGAGGACCTGGTGCTCGGACGCGAGCATGCGGACGCGCTCGCCCTCGCCGGGCTGGAGGACATAGCCGGTGCGACGACCGCTCATTCACCCTTCTCCCGTGCGTGCGTACAGCGGCACGGAGTATCTCACCGCCGGCCGCCGGCGAGGGTTGGCCAGGGCGGGGCCAGCCACGCTGGCGGTTGGACGGGGGGGCGGGGCCCACTGAGGCCGCTCCGGCTCCCGGATGCCAGCGACACTGGCGCCCCGACCACGGAGCGCCGGCTCGGTCGTCACGGCGCCAGCCAGACTGGCCAATGACGGCCCAGGGCATCCTCCCGCGCGCTGGCGCGACGAGTGGCCAGCGGGACTGGCCGCACCATCGGCCGATGGCGGCCGGAACTCCCCGAGAACGTTTCTGGAGGCAAGGGCCGAGGCGGCGGCTCGACACCGACCGGTAACATCGTTCGCAGGAGCAACCACCCGAGTGAGTCATCGCGGCGACCGGCGGAGGAGTCGTCGCCTGGAGTGAGGAGCACGCAATGTCTGCATCACGCGCAGTACCGGCCTTCCTGTTCACACTCGTCCTCGCGCTGACCGCGTGCGGTCCGGCCGACGAGGGCGACGGCACCGGCGCCACGGATCCCACCGACGCGCCGACCGACGGCGCGGCCACCGATGGCGGCGGCAACGGTGACGGCGAGACCACCCGGCTGACCATCGCCACCGGCGGCACCGGCGGCGTCTACTTCCCGCTCGGCGGCGGGCTGGCCCAGGAGCTGAGCGAGAACCTCGACGGCGTCGAGGCGACCGCGCAGGAGACGAGCGCATCGGTCGACAACATGCTGCTGATCGGCACCGGCGACGCCGACGTGGCGTTCGTGCTCGGTGACACGGCAGCCGACGCGGTGGAGGGTCGGGGGACGGACTTCGAGGGGAACGCCATCGATGCCTGCACCCTCGGCATCCTGTACAGCAACTATACCCAGCTCGTGACCACACCCGACTCCGGTATCGAGAGCGTGGCCGACCTCGCCGGCCGGCGGGTCTCGCTGGGCGCGCCCGGTTCCGGCACTGAGGTGATCGCAATTCGGATCCTCGAGGCGGCGGGCATCGATCCGGATGCCGACATCGACCGCTCGCAGCTGCTCGTCGACGAGACGGTCGACGGCCTGCGCGACGGGACGATCGACGCCGGATTCTGGTCCGGCGGCCTCCCGACAGGCGCGCTCGTCGACCTGGCCTCGGCCGGGGAGCTGGCGCTGGTGCCAACGGCGGAGTACACGAGCGACCTGGCCGACGAGTACGGTCCGTTCTACCTCGAGCGGGAGATTCCGGCCGACACGTACGACGGCGTCGACGAAGCGGTGCCGACGGTGGTCGTGCCGAACGTCCTGGTGGTCAACACGTCGATGGACGAGGAGCTCCAGCGGCAGATCACCCAGGTCCTGTTCGAGCAGAAGGACGACCTCGTCGACGTGCACCCGGCTGCCAGTGAGCTCGACGCGGCCACCGCGGGCGAGGTCGAGTTCATGGACGTCTGTCCGGGAGCCCAGGCCTACTACGACGAGGCCGGCTGACATGCGGGCCCGATGGTGGGGCCGAGCGATCGGCCCCGCCATCGTGACGCTGCTCATCGCCGGATCGACCGCCTCCGCGGCTGAAGCGGGCATAGCGGCGCTGGCTCGCTGGGAGCTGGTCGGGCGGACGTCCGACGGATCGGTGGCGCTCCGCGTCCCCGTCCCGGATGGCCGATTCACGCTCGAATACCGGAACTCGCTGTACGGCAGCCCGGCCGCCGAGCACTTCGTGGTGGCCGATGACGGACGCCTGTCGCTCGTCGGTCTCGGGGCGACCGATGCCGCGATCCTGCAGGAGTACTACGCGGTCAGCGAGGCGCCGCGGCGAGCGGTGGCCGGCGCCTGGGCCGGCTGGTGGCAGGTGCCGGCGGCCACGCCGGTCGAGCTGTCCTCGCTGACCGTCGCTGCCAGCTCCCACGGCGAGCGGACGCTCGTGCTCGCGAGCGGGGCGAGGATTCGGCTGTGGGAGATGGTCGTTCCGGGGGATCTGAGGATCACGCTCAGAGCGCGTCCCGGCGGATGACGACCCCGGGCGAACCGCGCGAGTCGGCCGCGGAGACGCGCACCGGCGAGGAGCTCGACCAGGCTGCCCTGCTCGCCGAGTACGAGTCGGAGAAGCCCGCCCGCCGCCTGAGCGGCATCCCGAAGCTCGCCGTCAAGGTGGCGGCTGCGGCCCTGACCCTCATGGCGCTGTGGTGGGTCTTCAATCCCATCGAGCGGCACCTCTACCTGACCCTCTTCCTCGGCGGCATCCTGGCCCTCACCTTCCTGACCTACCGCGGCTGGGGCCGGTCCGAGTCCCAGCGAGAGGACGAGGCGGCGGACAACCCCAACGTGGTCGACTGGGCGCTGGCGCTGGCCTCGCTGGCGGCGACGGCCTACATCGTCCTCGACCTGGACCCGTTCTTCCGACGGGCCGTCATCCCGAACGAGATGGACATCGTTGCCGGCAGCGCGCTCGTCGTCCTGACGCTCGAGGCGGCGCGCCGAACCGTCGGCTGGGTGGTGCCGATCATCTGCGTGGCATTCATCCTCTACGGCTTCATCGGTCCATCAGTGCCCGCCCCGTTCGACAGCAACAGCTACTCGTTCGAGCGCATCCTCGGTCACAACGTGATGGGCACCGCGGGCATCTTCGGCGTGCCCCTGCGGGTCGCGGCGACGTACGTCATCCTCTTCACGCTGTACGGGGCGGTGCTCGAGTTCTCGGGCGCCAGTCGCTTCTTCCTCGACCTCTCCTTCGCCGCCTTCCGCACGTCGAGCTCGGGCCCCGGACGCACCGTCACGCTCGCCGGCTTCCTGCTGGGGACCGTCTCCGGATCCGGCGTCGCGACGACGGTCACCCTGGGAGGCGTTTCGTGGCCGATCCTGCGCCGCGCGGGCTACCCGCCCGAGCAGGCCGGCGGCGTGCTGGCGGCTGCGGGCATCGGGGCCATCCTGTCGCCTCCCACGCTCGGCGCCGCGGCATTCATCATCGCCGAGCTGCTGGGGGTCTCCTACCTCGAGGTGCTGCTGTGGGCGACCGTCCCGACCCTGCTGTACTACCTCGGCATCATCCTCGCCATCGAGATGGACGCTCGGCGCTTCGAGACGCACGAGGTCGAGGTCACCACCCACTCGGTGAAGCACCTGCTGCTGCGCTACGGCTACCACTTCAGCTCGCTGATCGCGATCGTGGTCTTCCTCGTCATGGGCATGAGCGCCTTCCGCGCCGTGGTGCTCGCCACGGCCCTCGCGTTCGTCCTCAGCTTCCTGGATCGGCGCAGCTGGATGACGCCGCGCCGCATCTTCGAATCGTTCGCGCAGGGCGCCATCAACGTCCTGCCGGCCGCGGCAGTCATGGCGGCCGCCGGCATCATCGTCGGCCAGCTGACCCTCACCGGCCTGGCGCTGAAGCTGGCGGGGATCATCGTGGCGCTCGCCGGCGGCGAGCTCGTGCTCGTGGCGATCTTCGCCGCGATCGCCATCCTGCTGCTCGGCCTGGCGGTGCCGGTGACCGCCTCGTTCATCATCAGCTGGATCATCATCGGGCCGGCGTTCATCCAGCTCGACGTGCCGGCCTACGCCGCCGCCATGTTCGTCTTCTACTACTCGGTCCTTTCCGAGGTCTCGCCTCCGACCGCACTGTCGCCGTTCGCCGCCTCGGCCATCACCGGCGGGAAGCCGATCAAGACGATGTGGCTCACCTGGCGCTACACCCTGCCGGCCTTCCTCGTGCCGTTCGTGTTCGTCCTGGCCCCGGCCGGGGAAGGAATCCTCCTGACCCGCAGCGACCCCGTGTCGATCCTGACGGCCATCGCCGTCTCCGCGGTCGCCGTCGCCGCCCTGGCCGTGGTGACCGGTGGCTGGATCCTGACCTCGGCGAGCTGGCTCGAGCGCGGCGTCTTCGCGGTTGGGGCGGCGGCGCTGCTCATGATGGCGCCGGCCACCATGGCGATCGGGTTCGCGGCAGTGCTCGCCGGGCTCGGCCTCCACCTGGTCCGACGGCGGAGCCAGCGCCGGTCGGCATCCGTAGGATAGGCAGCCATGGACCTGGGGCTGCGCGGAAGAACGGCGGTGGTGGGCGGAGGGACGTCCGGCCTCGGTCGGGCCTCGGCGGAGGCACTGGCGGCCGAGGGCTGCGACCTCCTGCTCTGGTCGCGCAGTGCCGATGCGCTCGCCGCGACGGCGCGCGAGGTGGCGGAACAGCACGGCGTCCGGGTCGAGCACGTCGCCGCGGACGCCACGGACCCCGGTGCGGCGGCGACGGTCGCGGAGGCGGCGCTGACCATGGGCCCGATCGACATCGTGGTGCTCAACGCCGGTGGGCCGCCCACGTCCGATCCCACCGCCACCGATCCCGACGGCTGGGCGCGGGCCTTCCAGCTGCTCGCCGCCACGCCGATCGAGCTCGCCACGCGGCTCCTGCCCGGCATGCGCGAGCGCCGGTGGGGGCGGGTGGTGAGCATCCTGTCGAGCGGCGTGCGGCAGCCGATCAACGACCTCGTCTATTCGAACGCGGGACGCTCCGCGCTCGCCGCGTGGCTGAAGACGACCGCGCGCGCGATCGCCGCCGAGGGAGTGACCGTCAACGGCGTGATGCCCGGCAGGATCGCCACGCCCCGCATCCAGCAGCTCGACTCCGGCCGCGCCGAGCTTGAGGGCGTCACCGAGGACCGCGTGCGCGCGGCGCACATCGCCACGATCCCGGCCGGTCGGTACGGCCGGCCGGAGGAGCTCGGCGCGCTCGTGGCCTTCCTCGCCTCCGAGCGGGCGTCGTACCTCACCGGCCAGCTGGTGGCCGTGGATGGAGGGCTGATCGCCGGGGTGTAATCTCCGCCGATGAACGAACGAGAGGCGGCGTTGCGCCGCGCCGCGGAGCTGGGGCTCGACTACCTTGCGGGCCTGGACGAGCGCCATGTCGGCGCTCGCGCCGACGCCACCGCCATCGCGCAGCGCATCGGCGGACTGCTGCCGGAGGCCGGGACCGACGCGGTGAGCGTCGTGGAGGAGCTGGCGGGCGCCGCCGACCCGGGGATCGTCGCCTCGGTCGGGCCACGCTACTTCGGCTTCGTCATCGGCGGCGCGCTGCCGGCCGCTGCCGCGACGGATTGGCTCGTGGGCGCGTGGGGCCAGAACGCCGCGCTGCATGCCCTCTCACCGGCCGCGGCCGCCGCCGAGCAGGTGGCCGGACGCTGGATGCTCGAGCTGCTCGGCCTGCCGGCGGACGCGAGCGTCGGCCTGCCGACCGGCGCGGGCCTGGGGAACGCGATCGGCCTGGCGGCGGGACGCCACGCCGTGCTCGCCCGCGCCGGCTGGGACGTGGAGGCCCACGGGCTGTACGGCGCGCCGGAGATCACGGTGCTGATCGGCGAGGAGGCGCATGCCACGGTCCTGACCGCGCTCCAGTACCTCGGCCTGGGGCGGGACCGTGTCGTCCGCGTACCCACCGATGACCAGGGTCGCATCCGCGCCGACTCCGCAGCGGCGGCCCTGGCAGCGGTCGACGGACCGCTGATCGCCGTGCTCCAGGCCGGCAACGTCAACACCGGGGCCTTCGACCCGGTCGACGAGATCGCCGATGCGGTCGCCGACCATCCGAACACCTGGATCCACGTCGATGGCGCCTTCGGCCTGTGGGCTGCCGTCTCGCCATCCCTGCGCCACCTGGTCGAGGGGGTCGACCGCGCCGATTCCTGGTCGACCGATGCCCACAAGTGGCTCAACGTCGGCTACGACTGCGGCTTCGTGGCGGTCCGCGATGCCGAGGCGCACCGCGCCGCCATGTCGGCATCGGCCTCGTACCTCATGCGCAGCGAGCAGCGCGAGAATTGGGAGTGGACCCTCGACAGCTCGAGACGGGCGCGCGGGTTCGTCCTCTACGCCGCCATCCGCTCGCTGGGCCGCGAGGGGGTCCAGGCGCTCGTCGAGCGGTGCTGCATGCTGGCCCGCCGCATGGCCGATCGGCTTCGCGACGCCGAGGGCGTGGAGGTCCTCAACGACGTCGTGCTCAACCAGGTCATGGTGCGCTTCGGCGGCTCGGACGAGCGCACGCGGGAGGTCATTGCCGCAGTCCAGGCCGACGGCACGGCATGGATGGGAGGCACCACCTGGAAGGGGGTGGCCGCGATGCGCATCAGCGTCAGCAACTGGTCCACCACCGAGGCCGATGCGGATCGCACCGTGGACGCGATCCTGCGCTGCGCGGCATCGGCCTAGCGACCGCCTCGACGGACCGGCCGCCGGCACCGTGGTCGGCTGTGGTGTAATCGGCCCTTCCGAGGACAGATCCGCGAGAGGCGAGAGCGAGAACTGATGGCGATCGACACCGAGCACGGAACTATGACCGGCGACGAGATCGTCGCCCTCACCAAGCGCCACACCCTGTTCGAGTGGTCGGCCCAGAGCAAGGTCGACCCGATCCCGGTCGCCGGCGCCAAGGGCTGCTACTTCTGGACGCCGGAGGGCAAGCGCTACCTCGACTTCAACTCGCAGCTGATGTGCACGAACATCGGCCATGGCCACCCCAAGGTGATCGAGGCGATCAAGCAGCAGGCCGAGACGCTCGCCTACGCCAATCCGTTCATGGCCACCGAGCCGCGGGCGCGGCTGGGACAGAAGCTCGCCGAGATCACGCCCGGCGACATCGACACCTTCTTCTTCACCAACGGCGGCGCCGAGGCGAACGAGAACGCCGTGAAGTTGGCGCGGCTGGTCACCGGCAGGCACAAGATCCTCGCCCGCTACCGCAGCTACCACGGCGGGACGGCCGGCGCGATGACGCTCACCGGCGACCCGCGTCGCTGGGCGAACGAGCCCGGCATGCCGGGTGTCGTGCGCGTCCTGGATCCGTACCACGGCATCCAGCGCGGCTGGGACACCGCCGAGGAGGCGCTCGCCACCCTGGAGGAGACCATCCAGCTCGAGGGACCGGGCACCATCGCCGCCTTCATCCTCGAGACGGTCACGGGCACGAACGGCATCCTCGCGCCGCCCGACGGCTACCTGCAGGGGGTCCGCGAGATCTGCGACCGGTATGGAATCCTCATGATCGCCGACGAGGTGATGGCCGGCTTCGGCCGGACCGGGAAGTGGTTCGCGGTCGACCACTGGAACGTGGTCCCCGACCTGATCACCATGGCGAAGGGCCTGACCAGCGCCTACGTCCAGCTCGGCGCGCTCGGCATGCGCCGCGAGTACGCGGAACACTTCGCCGATAACGTCTTCTACGGCGGCCTCACCTACAACTCCCATCCGCTGGCCTGCGCCACCGCGCTGGCGACGATCGCGGTCTACGAGGAGGAGGGGCTGCTCGAGCGCGCCACCCGGATGGGCGAGGTGATGCGCCGGCATCACGAGGAGCTCGCCGCGAAGCACCCGAGCGTAGGCGCGACGCGGAGCATCGGCCTGTTCGGGATCGTCGAGCTCGTCCGCGACCGCAAGACCATGGAGCCGATGGCGCCCTTCAACGGGACCAGCGACGAGATGGCCGCCCTCGGGAAGTTCTTCCGGGAGGAGGGCCTCTACACCTT
>JAHWJN010000033.1:4497-10863 GCA_019348395.1 Chloroflexota bacterium | reverse complement strand
CAGCCGGCCAGCGGGCACTGCTCGACGCCCGGGTCCTGATCGTGGGCGCCGGCGGGCTGGGATCGCCGGCGGCGCTGTACCTTGCCGCGGCCGGCGTGGGCACCATCGGCATCGTCGACGGCGACGTGGTGGACGAGTCGAACCTCCACCGGCAGGTGCTCCACGCCAGCGATCGGGTCGGCGACCGGAAGGTGGACTCCGCCGAGCGGACGCTGCGGGCGCTGAACCCCGATACCCGCGTGGTGACGCACGACGAGCGGCTCGACGCTGCCAGCGCCGACCGGCTTCTCGCCGGCTACGACGTGATCGTGGACGGGACCGACAGCCTCGAGGCGCGCTACGTCATCAATGACGCCGCGGTGCGCCTGGGCGCTACGGTCGTGCACGGGTCGGTGCACCGCTGGGACGGCCAGGTCACCGCCTTCGCGCCCGCCGGCCCCTGTTACCGCTGCCTCCACCCGGTGCCGCCACCAGCCGACCTCGCGCCGGACTGTACGGTCGCCGGCGTGGTCGGCGTGGTGCCGGGGATCGTCGGCATGCTGCAGGCGACCGAGGCGCTGAAGGTGCTGCTCGGGGTCGGTGAGCCGCTGATTGGCCGAATTCTCGTGGTGGATGCGCTCGGGGCTACCTTCGACGAGATCCGCGTCGACCAACATCCGGAGTGCCCGGCGTGCGGCCGCGGCCAGCGGTGATCGAGCAGCTGCTCCTGCCGGGCTCAGTGGCGGCGGAGATCATGGCCCACGCGCGCGCCGCGCTGCCGCACGAGGCCTGCGGGCTGCTCGCCGGATCCCGGTCCGACGGCCGCGCGACCGAGTTCCACCCCGCGCGAAACGAGCACAGCAGCGCGCTTCGCTACTCGGTCGACCCCGATGACCTCGTGCGCATCGTCTTCACCATCGAGGGAGCCGGCGCGGATCTGCTGGCCATCGTGCACTCGCACGTCGGCTCATCGGCAGTGCCGTCGGCGACCGACGTCCGCGAGGCGCGCTATCCGGATGCACTTCAGGTCATTGCCAGCTTGGCCGATCCCGATGCGGCACCGGTGCTCCGGCTGCGAGCGTGGCGCGTCGGCGAGGGAGCACCGACCGAAGTCCCGATCGTCATCGGCTGAACGTCAGCAGCCGCTGGCGCTCCGCTCCACGATCCGGCCGTCGTCCGCGTCGAGCAGGATCTCGCGCGAGCAAGAGCCCTCCTCACCGCCGGACCGATAGCTCAGCACGAACCGCCCCGGCTCCTTCGGTGGCGGCAGCCAGCGCGCCGAAGCGAGCTCCATGGGTCCGAGGCCGCCGTGGTCATCCAGGGCGCGGGCGAGCCGGTCGAGCTCGTCGACCAGGTCCCACGGGAGGCTGCGGACGTCGGTCACCACCGGGGTGACGGCTCCCGTGGCGAGGTCGACCTCCACGGTCCAGAGGTCCTCTCCGGCCCGGCCGAGGTGTGTTCCGGCGAGATCCAGGCTGCAGGTCGTCGATCCGCAGAAGCCGCCGATGGCCATCGTCTCCCACGGCGTGCCGTCGACGGTCCACACGGTGCGGGCGAGGGCCTCGGCGACTGCGGGAGTCTGTACCTCGGACGGCACCCCGCCGGGCCGCGTGGAGCTCCGCATCTCCTCCAGGAGTGCGGCGCCGTCCCACGGCTGGCCCGGCGTTGGCAGCGGCACGCCCGCCGGCGATGCTGCCCCCGCCTGCGAGGGGGTGGCGCCCGGCTCCGTGGTGACGGTCGCGGTCGGCGCAGGATCAGCCGTGGGGGTCCGGGGGGCCGGGGTGACCGGCGGCGCATCGGTGCAGGCAGCCAGGAGGAGCACGCCTCCGATGGCCGCCCTACGCACGAGCTCAGCGGCTGAGCGCACGTCGGATGAATGCGGCCATCTGCTCCCGGTTGACCGAGCCGTTCGGGCAGTACGTCGTCGTGCCGCAGCCGTGCGTGATGCCCGAGGCGGCCAGGGCGTTGATGCGGCTCTCGTGCTTGTTGCCGCTGTCGTCGGTGAAGTAGTCGGCGGTGGTCGAGGGCAGCGAGAACGCACGAGCCAGGAAGCTCGCCATCTGGGCCCGCGTCACGGTCCCGTCCGGGCAGAAGCGCGTTCCGCCGCAGCCCACCGTGATGCCGGCGTGCGCCATCGCGTTGATCGCACTCTCGTGCTTGTTGTGGTTGTCGTCGGTGAAGTAGTCGCGCGGCGAGGCCGGCAGGTCGAGCGCCCGCCGAAGGAAGGTCGCCATCTGCGCGCGCGTGACCAAACCCTTCGGGCAGTACCGCCCATCCGCGCAGCCGACCGTGATTCCGCGAGCGTAGATCCACAGGATGTCGGAGTAGAACTTCGATCCATCGGTGTCGAAGAAGGGCCCGACCAGCGACCAGGCGAGGCCGTACGGCTCCTCCGCGGCGTCGAAGCGGTCGTGACGGATCTCGATCCGCAGCGTGCCGGTGCTCGCGGCGGTCAGGCTGACCGCCTCGTACGGGTTGTCCCAGGAGTACGACCCGGTGACCGTTCCGTTCGGCTGGCGCACGACCAGGTCGAGGTCGGCCATGAGGGCGTCCGACTTGCCGGTGTTGGAGGTGCCCGACGTGTGGCTGCTCCAGGCCAGTGAGACGCGCACTCGCTGTCCCTTGACCACCGCGACTTCCTGCACCGCGGTCGTGCCGCGTGCCATGGCGCCGAAGGTGTAGCCGCCGAAGGCCCCGCGGTCGAGGATGCGGTTGCTCCACAGCGCCGAGGCCGTGCCCAGGCCCTCGTGGTCCGCGCTGAACCCGCCGCCCGGCATCGGAGTCCGGCGGTGCGCCCCGGCCATGAGGATGGCGCGGGTGGCCTCCGGCCAGGCTGCCAGGGTGGGGACGCGACCGATGAGCTGTGCCGCGATGCCGCTGACCACCGGGGCCGCCACGCTCGTGCCGCTTCCGGTGGTGCCGTTGGCCGTCCGCACGTTGACCGCCGGTCCCGCCAGGTTCGGCTTGTTGTAGTCGCCGTGGGCGTTCCACGGCGCATCGGTCCGGTCGCGGTAGGCGGCGCCATCGGACCCGGGGACATGCCAGACACGGTCGTCGCCGGTACCGGCCGTCCCGCGATCGTCCACGCCACCGACGGTGAGCACGTTGTAGCCGGTCCCCGGCGAGACGACGTCCCAGTTTCCGAAGGTGGAGTAGTTGCCCGAGGCCGCGACCACGAGCCGGCCGTCCTCCCACCCGATCGAGTCGAAGTAGCGCCTTGCCTCCTCGGCACCGGTGGCGGTGTCCTGCCCGATGCTCGCGTTTAGGACATCGGCGTCGCCGCCCGATGGCGACACGGTCCAGTCGGCGGCCGCGATGATGGCGCGGTCGGTGGACAGGCTCGCGGAGTATCCGCCGGTCCCGGCCGTGACGATGTCGGCCCCGGGCGCCACGCCGGTCCAGGTGCCGCTGCGGCTGGCGACGGCGCCGGCCACCCAGGTCGGGTGGACCCCGGTGACCACGCGGCCGGTGGTGCTGTAGCTGGCGACGACCTGGCCCGCGAGGTCACCGGTGGTCGCGGCGTTGTGATACTCGACCACGCCGACGCGGACGCCGTTGCCCTGGTCGCCGGCGCCACCGGTCCAGTTGGCCCCCACCGTCGGCCCCGCGGACGACATGTGCTCGCCCCACTCCTGTTCCAGGCCCAGGCTCAGGACGCCGGGCCGCTCCGCGACGGCGCGGACCGCGCCGGCCGGAAGGTCCACGAACACGAGCGGGGCCGAGGTGCTCACGTATGCCACTGAGCCGCCGACTGCCTCGATCTCGGCCTGGAACGGACCCGCCACCGCCGCGATCGCCGCGCGGCGGGCCTCCCACAGCTCTGCCCGCAGGGCACGCGCCTGCTCGAGCGTCTCCGGCACCGGCCGGGTCCCGAGCCACGCGACCTCGGGATGGGCGGCACGGACTGACGCCTCCGCGGGCTCGGTATCGACGTCGAGCCAGACCGCCACCGGAAGGCGCGTGGTGGATGCTGCCGACGCGACCGCCGCCACGAGTGGTCGGTCCGCCTTGCGATCGAGGGCGGGCCGCGCCGCCACGGCGCGCTCGACCGCGGCCTCGACCGTGGCGAGCGACCCGACGGCGCCACCGGCCGGCCGATAGGCACTGCGAACCTCCCCGGTGCGCAGGTCCAGGAACTTTCCGGCCCACATCGGCCCGCCGAGCGCGTCCACGGGCGTGGTCCGCTCGTAGACGAGCTGGTAGTCGCCGGGGGCTCCACCGAGCGTCTCGGCGAGATGTCGTGCGCCGGCGGCCGCATCGGGCTCGGCGGCGGCCGCCGGCGCAGCGGGCAGCAGGACTGTGACGGCGATCATCGCGGCGAGCGACAGGGTGCGCGCGCGCGTCGCGGCGGTCGGCGGTCGGCGATGATGCATGGCTCGTCCCTGAACGTGTATGACGCCGTATGACAGTGTCGCATGACGCCGGCCGTCAGCGTGCTCTCGCTCAACGCCTCCGGCAATGGGCCATCGGTGTAGGCTCCGGGTATGACAAATGACGTCCACGACGTCACCCCCGTGGCGCTTTCGACGTATCGGGAGCGCCTCCGGCGTGCCGCCGCCGCCGCCGCGGATCGAGGGGTCGACGCGCTGCTGATCACCCCGTCACCGGACTACGCATACCTGCTCGGCTATCGGGCGCCGGCCATGGAGCGGCTGACCTGCCTGGTGGTGCCCGCCGAGGGCGAGCCGACGCTGGTGGTACCCCGGCTCGAGGAGCCACTCGCCCGCCATGGGCTCGGCGAGCTGACCGACGCGCTCGAGATCGTCGCCTGGGACGAGACCGATGACCCCGTCCGGATCGTCCAGCGCGTCGTCGGGTCCGTCCTCCGTGTCGCGGTGCAGGACCAGATGTGGGCCCGCTTCGCCCTGCGCCTGAACGCCGCGCTCGACCCGGCCCAGCTCGTCGAGGCAGGCCACACCATGGCCGCGCTGCGCTCGGTGAAGAGCCCCGAGGAGATCGACCGGCTCCGAGCGGCGGCGCGCGCCGCCGACGAGGCGATGCTGGCCATCACCGCGGAGCCCCTCGGCGGTCGCACCGAGCTCGAGGTCAGCCGTCGCATCGGTGAGCACCTGCTGGCGGCAGGTCACGACACGGCGGAATTCTCGATCGTCGCCTCCGGTCCCAACGCGGCGAGCCCTCACCACCACGCGGGAGAGCGGGTCATCTCGGAGGGAGACGCCATCGTGCTCGACATCGGCGGCACCCGGGATGGGTACTGCAGCGACACCTCGCGCACCGCCTTCGTGGGAGAGCCGCCGGCGGAGTTCGCCGCGCTCTTCGCGGTACTGCGCGAGGCTCAGCGGGCCGCCTGCGAGGCGGTCCGTCCCGGGATCCCAGCAGCCGACGTCGACGCGGTGGCACGGGACCTCATCACCGACGCCGGCTACGGCGGGGCGTTCATTCACCGCACCGGCCACGGCATCGGCATGGAGACCCACGAGGAGCCGTACATCGTGGCCTCCAACACAGAGCCGCTCGTCGAGGGGCATGCCTTCAGCATCGAGCCGGGCATCTACATCGACGGGCAGTGGGGGGCGCGGATCGAGGACATCGTGGTCTGCACGGCCGACGGCGGTGAGCGCCTCAACACCAGCTCGACCGAGCTGTACATCGTCGAGTAGGTCCCCCGGCGGGATCGCAGCCCCTCAGCGGCTCTCGCGGTGGGAGCTCACCAGCGCCACCAGCACCTGGTCGATGGCGGCGTTCGCCTCGTGGAAGGCGGTCGTCACGTCCGTCACGTCCGCCGAGCGGCGGCGGAGGTGCCCGGTGATGGCGTCGAGGACCGGGGAGCGGAAGAAGAGGAAGGCCTCGACCGTCTCCGCCAGGGACAGGCCGGCGCGCGACGCCTCCGAGCCGTACAGTCCGCCCATCTTCTCCGCCTCGCCGAGCAGCAGCTCCCGCTCGGCCTTCTTGGATGCCGCGACGTACTCGATCACGAGCTGGAAGGTCCGCTGGCCCCAGCGCCGGAATTCGTCACGCTGCTCGACCGAGAGACGGGCCTGCCAGGGTTGGCCGGAGTATCCTGTGCGTTGCACCCGCCGATGCAGCTCGCCCGCCATGGTCTGGGTCGAGTCGGGCAGCCGCTCCATCCCGTACCGATGGCGCCGCGGCGCGTTGATCATCGTCTCCAGGCTCGAGCGCAGGAAGCGACGATGCCCGCCGGGCGTCTGGTAGCTCTGCACCTTCCCCGTGTCGGCCCAGCGCCTGAGCGTGTCGGGCCCGACGCCGACCAGGCGGGAGGCAGCGCCGAGCGGCAGCCAGGGATCGTCCGGATCGCCTCGGGACGGGGACGCGGGCACGCTCGCTTCTCAAACCTCCGAAATCTGGGACTCAGAGTAGGCTAGTCACGCCGCCGGAGCGGCGTCAAGCCGACCGCAGCTCCGCGCT
>JAHWJN010000033.1:0-4398 GCA_019348395.1 Chloroflexota bacterium | reverse complement strand
CCGGCCTCCAGCGCGCGCCGCGCCGGCGCCATGCCGGGATGGTCGAGCGGGATGAGCGCCGGGGCGCCGCCGCCGAGGGTCTTCACCTCCACGCTGACCGTCGGAGGCGCGATCGCCTGCAGGTGTTCGGTCATGGCACGCTGGATCTCGCGGAAGTCCTGGTCCGGCACGAGCCGCGTGCTGATCTTGGCCGCCGCCCACGCGGGGATGATCGTCTTCGGGCCTTCCCCGGTGTAGCCGCCCCAGATGCCGTTGATGTCGAAGGTCGGGCGGCCGCTGAGCCGCTCCTTGAGCGTGTAGCCGCGTTCGCCCGTCATCGGCTGCCTGACACCGATCTCCTCGCTCCACGCCGCCTCGTCGAACGGGAGCGCCGCGTAGGCCGCCCGCTCGTCCTCGGTCAGGTCGCGGACGCGGTCGTAGAAGCCCGGAACGGTCACCCTGCCGTCCTCGTCGACCAGCGAGGCGAGCATCCGGACGAGCACGTTGGCCGGGTTGTCGACGCCTCCGCCGTACTGTCCGGAGTGGGCGTCCTGGCGCGGGCCGCGCACCCGCACTTCCCAGTAGGCCATGCCACGCAGCCCGTAGCCGATGGCGGGGGTGCCGTCGTCGTCGAAGGTGTCGTTGTCGGACACCACGCACACGTCGGCCTGCAGCAGCTCCGGGTGGGCCTCGACGAACTCTTCGACCGGCTCGGAGGCGCGCTCCTCGTCCCCCTCGAACAGGAAGCGCAGGTTCACCGGCAGCCGGCCGGCGGTCTGCATCCAGGCCTCGATCGCCTTCAGGTGCATGAACAGCTGTCCCTTGTCGTCGCCGGCGCCCCTCGCGTAGATCCGGTCGTCCTCGTGACGCGGATCGAAGGGTGGACGCACCCACTCGTCCAGCGGGTCGGTCGGTTGCACGTCGTAATGGCAGTAGACGAGCACGGTGGGCGCCTGCGGCCCGGCGTGAAGCCACTCCCCGGTCACGACGGGGTGACCACTCGTCTCGTGGGTGGTGGCACGCTCGATCCCGAGCCGCGTCAGCTCGTCCACGATCCATGTCGCCGCCCGACGCACGTCGCCGTCGCGCTCGGGATCGGCCGAGATGCTCGCGATGCGCAGGAACTCGTCGAGCTGGTCGAGATGCTGCGCGTCGTGCTCCCGAAGGTAGGCGACGGCCGCCTCGGCGGCGGTGGCGAGATCGGTCTGGCTGCTCATGGACCGATGATACGGCGTGCAACGGCGCCCTCGGCCACCCGCTAGCCGAAGACGCCGAAGACGAAGGCGAGGAACAGTCCCATCGCGACCGCGGGGACGAAGCTCGCCACGCGCAGGAAGAGGGGCCAGCCCGGACCACCGGCGAAGGCATAGGCCGGGATGGTGATCGGGAAGAGCAGGATGCCCGCCGACCACGCGAGGCGGGCCCGCAACGTCAGATCGGGACGGTCCTGCACGTCGAGCCAGTAGGCGGCCATCATCAGGAAGCCGCCGACGGCGAGCACCGCGAACACCGTCCAGATTAGCGGAAGCATCACGGACGGATCCTAGCGCGATGCTCCGGCCCGACGTCGTTCCGCCTCTTCGGCGCCGTTGAGCAGGTCGGTCAGCAGCCACTCCAGCGGACGCCGTCGTGGCAGCGTCGGCTCCTCGGCGGGGAGCAGCGCAGCGACCGCGTCGCGCAGCTGCCGCTCCAGTTCCGCCCGACCCTCGCGGCCGGAGACCCCCGCCCCCGAGATCGCCGGTCCGAAGCGGACCTCGACCCTGCGCCGGAACCAGAGCCGCGTGGATCCGACGATGGCGCAGGGAACGACCGGCACGCCGGACGAAGCTGCGAACGCCGCGGCGCCCTCCTCGAAGGGGAGCAGCTCCGACTCGCGGAATCCGACGCGGCCCTCGGCGAAGATGCCCAGCACGCCGCCGGCGGCGAAGACGCGCCGCACGGACCGAACGGCGCTGGTGAGCGTCGTCCGCTCGGGGTGGTACGGGATCATGCCGCCGAAGAACCCCATCACCCGGTTCTTGAATCCGTGGCTGAAGTCGGCCTCCTTCGGACCGAACCAGGTGATCCGCGGCTCGAGCGGCACGACACCCAGCACGAGCAGCGGGTCGAAGCCGTTGTGGTGGTTCGCCGCCAGCTGAAACGGCGGGCGCGGCCACCGGTCGAGGCCCACGGCCCGGACATCGAACAGCAGGCGCACCACCCCGCGGGTCAGCAGCCACATGAGCCGATACCGCGGCGTGACCTCGACGCTCAGCTCCCGCGGCCCGACGCGCCTCGCGCGGTCGGTGAGGTGCGGACGGGTCACGGAGCCGCCTCCTCGCGTCGGCGCGGATCGACCCGGGTCAGCGCGAGCGCGGACAGCCCGATGAAGCCGGCTGCCACCGCCATCGCCGCGCGGGGACCGGCCGGATCGGAGACCGCAGCCGCCACGAGGTCCTGCACGGGTCCGGCGACGATGATGAAGACCGGCCCGGCCATGGCGGTCCCGGCGTTAAGAATCCCCATGTAGCGGCCGGCGGTGGCCTTGGGGATCACGTCGGCCATGAGCGCCCAGTCGGCGGACAGGAAGATGCCCATGCCGATGCCGAAGGGCACCCAAGCGGCCACCGCCAGTGCGGGCGTCGGCGCAATCGCCACGCCGAGCAGTCCGATGCCGGCCACCAGCCCGGCCACCCAGATCACCGGCCGGCGGCCGAAGCGATCCGAGAGGCGACCGCCGGGAATGGCGGCGAGGGCGGTGGAGACGCCGACGATGGCGGTCGCCACGAACACGGTCGCGTCGGCATCGGTGTCGGAGAGGCCGTGGGACCGACGGAAGTAGCCGACGGCGATGAGCGTGGCGTTGTACGCACCCAGGAAGAGGAGCCGCACCAGGAGGAGCCAGAGGACGTCGCGCTGCTGGAGGATGTCGCGACCCCACGCCGAGAGGGCGATCGCCCGCCACGGTCGGGTCCGGGGTGGCGCGCGCCGTCCCTCGTCGACCGTCGCCACCAGCACCACCATCGTGACGAGCTCGACCACGCCGAGGGCCACCGTGGCGAGGACGATGTTGTCGAGGATCCCTCCGAGCGTCGCGATCCCGACGCGGCGATCGTGCCCAGCGTGAGCATCAGCCCCATGAGGCCGCTCGCGAGGCCGACCTGCTTCGCCGGGACGAGATCCGGGACATACCCCTGGAATGGGCCCTGGGCGAAGTTCGAGCTGACCTGGAGCAGGAAGTAGAAGGCGACCATGGCGACGAAGTCGTTGTTCATCGCAAGGCCGGCAAGGAAGACGATGTCGAGCAGCGTGCCGATGACGATGTACGGCTTGCGGCGGCCCCAGCGGGTGACCGTGTAGTCGCTGATCACCCCCACGGTCGGCTGCACGATGATCGGCGCGACGGCTCCGGCGACCATGATCAGCGCCAGGAGCGTGCCCTGCGCATCGCGGCTCATGTCGTCGAGCCGCCCGGGGATGATCGTGATGTTCAGCCCGCCCCAGATCGTCTGGATACCGAACCAATAGATCGACAGGGTGACGAGCTGGGACAGCGGGAGGCGCAGGCGGTACGGCTCGGAGGACGGCTGCATCGGTCATCCCATGGCTGGCTGCGGCGAACCCTAGCGTGTCCGCCGTGCCTTGCACAGATGTCGCTAGCATGCGACCCCCATGTCGCTCGAGCCCGCCGAGGGTGACCGCCTCGTCGTCCTGCGCCATCCCGACCTGCGCCGCTACCTCTCGGCGCGCTTCCTCGCCTCGCTCGCCACCCAGGTCCAGACCGTCGCCGTCGGCTGGCAGGTGTTCACCGCCACGGGCGACCCGTTCGACCTCGGCCTGGTGGCCCTGTCGCAGTTCCTGCCGTTCATCCTCCTGATCCTTCCGGCCGGCCACGTCGCGGACCGCTACGACCGACGTCGCGTGCAGCTGGCGACCTACCTGCTTCTCGCGGTGTGCGCGGGAGCCCTTCTCGCGCTGTCGCTGAACGACGTCCGGGATCTGCTCCCCGTCTACGGGGTGATGGTCCTGTTCGGCATCGCGCGCGCCTTCAATCAGCCCACGTCACAGGCCTGCTGCCGAACCTCGCACCGATGGCGCGGTTTCCGCGCGCGGTGGCCCTCAATTCGTCGCTCGGACAGATCGCCACGATCGTCGGTCCGGCCATCGGCGGGGTGCTCGTGCTGTTCGGGGTGGGGGTCGCCTACGGGCTCGCCGTCGTACTGCTGACGCTTTCGGTCGTGCTCGTCGCGAACCTGCGCGCAGGGGGGCGGGAGGAGACGTCGCGCGAGCCGGTGTCGTGGTCGACCCTCCTGTCGGGGATCACGTTCGTCCGCTCACGCCCGATCGTGCTAGGCTCGATCTCCCTCGACCTGTTCGCGGTGCTGTTCGGCGGCGCGGCCGCGCTGCTGCCCATCTACGCCGGGGAGATCCTCGACGTCG
>JAHWJN010000032.1 GCA_019348395.1 Chloroflexota bacterium | reverse complement strand
CCGGCTGCGACCGCGAGCCCACGGGGCTTGGTCCCGAGGTGTTGTGCACGTTGCACAACACCGGTCAGCCGGGGGCGATCACCCGGGCGGCAGCCAGCTCGGGTGGCGGGACGGTCCCGTCGAGGATGGCTCGGGCGACGATCGCCGCCGATGCCGGCCCGGTGCTGATGCCCCACGGGCCGTGGCCGGCGCACACGTGCAGCCCCTCGATGCCGGGGAGCTCGCCGATGAACGGGCGGCCGTCAACCGACTGCGGCCGGGCACACACCCGCCGCCCGACGACCTCGGCCTCGGCGACGGCCGGGAGGAAGGCGGCCGCCCGACGCAGCAGGAGAGGCTCGATGCGGGCCGGGTCGGGCTCCACGGGAAGGAACGTCGATCCGAGCGTGCTCACGCCGCCCGCACTGGCGACGCTGAACAGCGAGGGGGGCTCCTCCTCGGCATGGTGTGCGGCGCGGCTGGTGGCGGCGGCGGCGCGGTTGACCGCGTCGACCTCGTCCTCCTCGACGATGTGGCGGGGCGCGGCGCCCCCGAGGCGCAGCTGGAGGGTCACGCCCCAGGTCGCGACGATGGGTCGCCACAGCCCGGCCGGGTCGACCAGTGCCGGGCTCCACGGACCGGCGGCCACGACGACACGATCGGCACCGATTCGGGTTCCGTCGTCGAAGCGGACGCCGATCGCGCGGCCATGCTCGACGACGGGCCGTGCCGTCCCGACCCCGACCTGCAGCCTCGCGCCGCGTTCGTGCGCCAGTGTGGCCCATGCCTCGGTGGCGGCGACCGGGGGGATCGGGTGGCCCGTGGCCAGGCGAACGGCCGAGAGACCGGGGGCGAGCGATGGCTCGATGAGGGTCATCGCCTCTGGCGTGACGAGCTCGGGAGCGAGCTCGGGCACGGCGGCAGCCATGCGACGGACCTGGCGGGCGGCGGCGTCGGCGTCGCCCGTAACCAGCAGCAGTCCGGCCGGCTCGGTGCCGATGGCGAACGCACCGTCACTCGCCGCCGCGAGGGCGTGGTAGCGCTCGAGCGACTCGCGATGGAGCGGGGCCAGCACCGGGTCGAACGGATGCTGGATCGCGCCGAGATTGCGACCGGACGCCCCCGCCCCGATCTCCGTCGCCTCGACGAGGATCACCCGCGCGCCCCGGGTGGCCAGGATCGCCGCCACCGCGCAGCCGATGATCCCGCCGCCGATGACGACGACGTCGGTCCGTTCCATGCCGCACACGATAGCGGCGGGTGGCCGGTACCATCGGCGCCGTGAAGGTGATCTGCGGACTCGGGAACCCGGGCGAACGCTATCGGCTCACGCGACACAACGTCGGGTTCCGCGTCGTCGACCTGCTCGCCGACCGCTGGGACATGACCGGGGAGGGACGCGTGAGGGACGGCGCCGGCCTGCTCGAGGTCCGCCGCCCGGAGCCGATCGGTCGCGTCCTGCTCGTGAAGCCGCTGCAGTACATGAACCGCTCCGGCGTCGCGTTGCGGTCCGCGGTGCGACAGACCGACGTCGATGCCGAAACGGACCTCCTGGTCGTGTGTGACGACATCGACCTGCCGCTCGGGCGTATCCGCCTGCGCGGTTCCGGGTCAGCCGGGGGCCACAACGGGCTGCGCGACATCATCGCCGCGTTCGGTACCGATGGCTTCGCCCGGGAGCGGATCGGCATCGGCCGGGCCGGTGCCGCGGCGGATCACGTGCTGGCGACGTTTCGGCCCGACGAGCGGGAGCTTGCCGACGAGATGGTGCGCCTGGGCGCGGATGCGGCCGAGCGGTGGCTCCGCGAAGGGATCGGCGAGGCGATGAACGCCTTCAACGGCCTCGAGCTCACGCCCGACTGAACACCGGACCGGCGGCTGGCCTACCATCGGCCCGCATGTCCCGTTCACGCGGCGGAGACCGCCGCGTCGCCTCGCTCGTCGACGCCCTTCGGCCACATCTGCCGCAGCCGGGCGTGCTCCGCGTGCCCGCGGCGGCTCGCGCAGCCCACCTCGCTGCCCGCCGTCGTGAGCTGCCGGCGGCTGCGCCGCTGGTGGTCGTCAGCCGAACGGACGAGGCGGCTCACCAGCTGGCCGACGACCTGGCCGCCTGGCTGGGGAGCGGCACCATCCGGATCCTGCCGGAGCGGGCCGCGCTCCCGCTCGAGCGCGCCCTGCCCGAGCACGAGGAGTCCGCCGAGCGCCTGTCGGTCCTCGCCGAGGTCGCCGACGGGCGACCGAACCTCGTCGTCGTGGCGCCCCTGCTCGCCCTCGTGCAGCGCACCCTCGGGCCCGACCAGCTCGCCGCAGGGCATGTCGGCCTGGCGGTCGGGGAGCGGATCGCGCAGCGGGCGCTGCTCGAACGGTTCGTGGCGACCGGGTACGAGCCGGCCGTCGAGGTGACCGGCATCGGCGAGTTCGCGCATCGCGGTGGCATCGTCGACCTGTGGCCGCCCGGTGCGGCCGAGCCGGTGCGGATCGAGCTGTTCGGCGACGAGGTCGAGTCGATCCGAACCTTCGATGCGATGACCCAGGGGTCACGCCGGCGCCTCACCGAGCTGCGCCTGCTTCCCGGTTCGGAGTTCCGGCCGCGTGACGGCTGGGAGTCGCTGGCGGACCACCTTCCCGAGGGGGCGCCGCCGGCTCTGCGGGAGGACGCGGAGCGTCTCGCCGGGGGGGACCTGGCCGAAGCAGCCGAGACGTGGGTCGCCTGGCTCACCGCGGGACCGGCGGCCGATCATCTCCCGATCGACGCGCACGTCGCGATCGCGGACGCCGAGGAGCTGAGCGCGATCGCGCGCGACCTCGACCGCCAGGCCGAGGAGCGTCGGTCGGGCCTCGTCGCGGCAGGCGAGCTGCCCGATGGCTGGCCGCTGCCGTACGCGGCCGTGGAGACGCTCGAGGCGCTGCTGGTGCGCGCTGCCGAGCGGCTCGAGGAACAGGATGGGGTGGATGCGGGCTACGGGCCCGCACCGACGCTGCCCGGCCGCGCGGATCGGGCGGGCGGCTGGCTGCTCGACGTCGCCGAGGGCCGATCGACGGTGGTGACGACCGACCAGGCTAGTCGGGTCGGGGAGCTGCTCGGGGATGCCGGCCGGCCGACGGAGGCAGCCGCCGAGCTGCGCGAGTCTCCGCCCACCGGCGGAATCGGGCTGGTGCATGGCTCACTCTCCGCGGGCTTTCTCCACGCGCCGTCGAACCTGCTCGTCCTCACCGACCGCGAGCTCTTCGGCGCCACCCGTCTGCGGCGGCTGACCCCCGCGAAGCGCGTCGTGACGCGCGACCTCATCGGCAAGCTGCAGCCCTGCGATCACGTCGTCCATGTCGACCATGGCATCGCGCGCTACGCGGGGATGACGCAGCGGACCTTCGGGGACGATGTGAAGGAGTATCTCCAGCTCGATTTCGCCGGGTCCGACAAGATCTTCCTGCCGGCGGATCAGATCGGGCGCATCACGCGCTATTCCGGCGGGCCCGCTCCGGCGCTCTCGAAGCTCGGCGGCACCGAGTGGGAACGCACCAAGCGACGGGTGCGGCGCGCCGTCGGCGACCTGGCCCGCGAGCTGATCGAGATTTACGCGGCGCGCGAGTCGGCCCCCGGGTCCGCCTTCGGCCCCGACACGACCTGGCAGCGTGAGCTCGAGGAGAGCTTCCCGTACAGCGAGACACCGGACCAGGCGCGCTCGATCGAGGAGGTCAAGGCCGACATGCTGCGCCGACGGCCGATGGATCGGCTCGTGGTGGGGGACGTGGGCTACGGGAAGACCGAGGTCGCGCTACGGGCGGCGTTCAAGGCCGTCCAGGACGGGAAGCAGGTGGCCGTGCTGGTTCCCACCACCGTGTTGGCGCAGCAGCATCTCCACACCTTTCGGCGCCGGCTGGGTGCCTTCCCGGTCGAGGTCGGAATGCTCAGCCGCTTCGTTCCGAAGCGGGAGCAGGAGCGGATCGTGGCCGGCGTTGCGGACGGGACGGTCGACATCCTCATCGGGACGCATCGCATCCTGTCGAAGGACATCGCCTTCGCCGACCTCGGCCTGCTGGTCGTCGACGAGGAGCAGCGCTTCGGCGTCAGCCACAAGGAGCGCATCAAGGCGATGCGCCGCGAGGTGGATGTGCTCACGCTCTCCGCCACTCCGATCCCGCGGACGCTCCACCTCAGCCTGGTCGGGATCCGGGACCTCAGCGTGATCGAGACACCACCGGAGGCCCGGCTGCCGATCCAGACGCGCATCGCCGAGGACGATGACGGCCTGGTGCGCGATGCGATCAACCGCGAGCTGGACCGGGGTGGTCAGGCGTTCTACGTCCACAACCGGGTGGAGACGATCGAGGCCGCGGCCGAGCGAGTTCGCCGACTGGTGCCGGGCGCTCGCGTCGCGATCGGCCACGGGCAGATGGCCGAGGGGATGCTCGAGCGGGTCATGCTCGACTTCAGCGATGGTCGCTTCGACGTGCTGGTCTGCACCACCATCATCGAGTCCGGGCTCGACATCCCGAACGCGAACACGATCGTGATCGTGCGGGCCGACACCTTCGGCCTGGCCCAGCTCTACCAGCTCCGGGGCCGGGTCGGCCGGTCCGATCGCCGTGCCCATGCCTACCTGCTCCATCGGCGCGGGATGCCCCTGTCGCCCATCGCCCGGAAGCGGTTGCACGCGATCTTCTCCGCCTCGGACCTCGGCGCCGGCTACCAGATCGCCCTCTCCGACCTCGAGATCCGGGGTGCCGGCAACATCCTCGGCGCTGAGCAGCACGGCTTCATGGCCGCGGTCGGGTTCGAGATGTATACCCGTCTGCTGGCCGAGGCAGTGGACATGCTCCGAGGCCGGCGTCCAGCGCCGGAACCGTCACCGGTGCGCCTGGACCTGCCCGGATCGGCCTACCTGCCGGACGAGTACATTGCCGACTCCGGCGCCAAGCTCGAGGCGTACCGGCGCTTTGCCGCCGTCCGCTCTGAGCCGGATGCGGACGCGTTGCGGGGAGACCTTCGCGACCGCTACGGGCCGATCCCGGCACCGGTCGAGGGCCTCTTCACTGCGGTCCGCGTCCGCCTCGCCGCCGAGGCGGCCGGGGTGCCCGAGGTCCGCGTCGAGGACCGAGGGGTGACGCTGAAGTGGACCGGTCGGATGCCCGACCGGCGCGAGCTTTCCGTGGTTCTCCAGGTCGCCGGCTTCCGGCCGGACACTGCCTCCAACCAGGTGCGGATCCCGGTCCCCGCCGGCCGTGACCCGATCGAGGTGGCGCACCGGGCGCTCACTGCGCTGGCGGCCGGCTAGGAGGGTGGCACCGACTCTGCAGCCCAGCCCGTCGAGTACGCAGGAGGTGACACATGGGGACGTCCACCGCACCACATCGAAGCCCGACCGCGCCCAAGGATCGCGACTGGGACTGGAGCGGGACCGACAAGCTGGACCAGATCCGCGAGCACGGCGGCTGGGACGCCGTCGCGAACGCCCACGCCTGGTACGACCCGTCAGCCGACGAGCATGATCCGCCACGCGAGAAGGGCGCGTACAAGCTGCCGCACCACGAGCTGGTGAATGGCCAGCTGCGCGTCGTATGGCGCGGGGTCGTTGCGGCGATGACCGTGATCAACGGCGCGCGCGGCGGCGTCGACATGCCCGACGCCGACCGGCGCAAGGTCTATGACCACCTTGCGCGGCACTACGAGGAGTTCGACGAGCAGCCGCCCGACTTCAGCGGCTGAACGACCGCGCGTATACTGGAGGTCCACTCGACCCGCGACGGGCGCACCCGTCCGGCGCCGATCTTCGACCGAAGCCGCATCACCCGCGCGGCGCGGGGCGGCCCACGAAAGGAGGCGACCGTGACGTCCCATCTCCCGGAGTCCACCGGCGCCCGCGCGACCCTGCGCATCGGCGAACGCGAGCTCAGCTACTTCCCGCTCCACGCGGCGGGGGCACGGGACCTCGAGCACCTGCCGTACACGGTGAAGGTCCTGCTCGAGAACATGCTTCGCGGTGCCGCCACTCAGCCGGACCTCGTCACCGCCGACCATGTCCGCGCCCTGGCGTCGTGGGACCCATCGGCCCCCGGCGAGGCCGAGCTCCCGTTCACGCCGGCCCGCGTCATCCTCCAGGATTTCACCGGCGTGCCGTGCGTGGTGGACCTTGCCGCCATGCGGGACGCGATGGGGCAGCTCGGCGGCGATCCGTCGCGCATCAACCCGCTCGTGCCGGTCGACCTGGTCATCGACCACTCGGTCCAGGTCGACCAGTTCGGGTCCGATGCCGCCTTCCTGATCAACGTCGACCGCGAGTACGAGCGCAACGGGGAGCGCTACGCGCTCCTGCGCTGGGCGCAGCAGGCCTTCGCCGACTTCCGCGTCGTGCCTCCGGGGACCGGCATCGTCCACCAGGTCAACCTCGAGTTCCTGGCGGACGTCGTGACCGAGCGCGACGGACTGCTCCTGCCGGACAGCCTGGTCGGCACCGACTCGCACACCACGATGATCAACGGCCTCGGCGTCGTCGGCTGGGGTGTCGGAGGGATCGAGGCCGAGGCCGCGCTCCTCGGGCAGCCGCTCTACCAGCCGATGCCTGTGGTCGTCGGCTTCCGCCTCGACGGGCAGCTCCCCGCCGGCGCCACGGCGACCGACCTCGTGCTGTACGTCACCGAGATGCTCCGCGCCCACGGCGTCGTGGGCAAGTTCGTCGAGTTCTACGGGCCGGGTCTCTCGCGCCTCGGGCTGGCGGACCGGGCGACGATCAGCAACATGTCGCCCGAGTTCGGGGCCACCGCGACGTTGTTCCCGATCGACGACGAGACCCTGCGCTATCTGCGCATGACCGGCCGGCCGGACGAGGTGCTCGCTCGCGTCGAGGCGTATGCGAAAGCGCAGGGGCTGTTCCGGACCGACGAGTCGCCCGAACCGACGTTCTCGGAGTCGTTGCACCTCGACCTGTCGACGGTGGTGCCGTCCCTCGCCGGCCCACGACGTCCGCAGGACCGGGTTGCGCTTTCGGAGGTGCGCGAGAGCTTCCGGGGCATCTTCTCCGAGGGCTTGCACAGCCACGCCGACGGCACGAGCCACGAGCATGCCGCGACCGTCGACCCGGAGCCGACGGTGGTCGAGGAGGCCTCGGACGACTCCTTCCCGGCCAGCGATCCGCCGGGGTATACGCGGGAGGACCCGGACGAGGCGGAGGCCGCGTCGCCATCGACGCCTGCACCGGTACACACGAACCACGACGCGCACTACCGGGCGGTCGAGGTCGAGCTCGAGGGGGAGCGGGTGAAGCTGCGGACGGGGTCGGTGGTGATCGCCGCCATCACCAGTTGCACGAACACGAGCAACCCCTCGGTGATGGTCGCCGCCGGCCTGCTGGCGCGAAAGGCGGTCGAGCGCGGCCTCAGCACCAAGCCGTGGGTCAAGACCTCCCTGGCACCCGGCTCCCGCGCGGTGACCGACTACCTTCAGGCGGCCGGTCTCATGGATCCGCTCGAGGCCCTGCGCTTCCACCTGGTCGGCTACGGCTGCACGACCTGCATCGGGAACTCCGGGCCCTTGGCCGAGCCCATCGCGGAGGCCATCGAGACGAACGACATCGTCGGGGTGGCGGTCCTGTCGGGGAACCGCAACTTCGAGGGCCGTATCCACCCGCTGGCGCGCGCCAGCTACCTTGCATCGCCGCCGCTCGTGGTGGCCTTCGCCCTGGCCGGCCGTATCGACATCGACCTCACCACCGAGCCGATCGGGACCGATGGCGAGGGCCATCCCGTCATGCTCTCGGAGATCTGGCCATCCGCCGAGGAGGTCTCGAGCGTCGTCCTGGAGGCGGTCAGCGGAGAGGTCTTCCGCCGGAATTACGCGTCCGTGTTCGACGGTGACGAGCGCTGGCGTGACCTGCCGGTGCCCTCGGGCGACCGGTACGCGTGGGACCCGGCGTCCACCTATGTCGCGCGGCCGCCGTTCTTCGAGGGCCTCGGCGACGGGGCGGCCGAGCCGGCCGACATCATCGGCGCGCGCGTCCTCGCCATGCTGGGCGACAGCGTCACGACCGATCACATCTCGCCGGCCGGTGCCATCGCGCGCACCTCGCCGGCGGGGGAATGGCTGGTCGAGCGCGGCGTCGAGCCACGCGACTTCAACTCGTACGGGTCGCGCCGCGGTCACCACGAGGTGATGATGCGCGGCACCTTCGCCAACATTCGCCTGCGAAACCTGTTGACCCCGGACGCCGAGGGCAACGTCACCGAGCATCTGCCGAGCGGTGAGCGGATGAGCATCTACGACGCCGCCATGCGCTACGCCGACGAGGCCACGCCGCTCGTCATCCTGGCGGGCAGGGAGTACGGATCCGGGTCGTCGCGCGACTGGGCCGCCAAGGGGCCGATGCTCCAGGGCGTTCGCGCCGTCATCGCGGAGTCGTTCGAACGCATCCATCGGTCCAACCTGGTGGGCATGGGGATCCTGCCGCTGCAGTTCATGACGGGGGAGTCGGCAGCCACGCTCGGCCTGACCGGGCGCGAGACGTTCGACATCCTGGGCGTGTCCGACGGGTTGCGTCCGCACCAGGAGCTCGCCGTGGTCGCCCGCGGCGAGGACGGTCGAGAGAGCCGGTTCCGCGTCCGATCGAGGCTCGACGGCGAGATCGACGTCACCTATCTGCGCAACGGTGGCGTGCTCCAGACCGTCCTGCGGCGCCTTGCCACGACGTGAGGCCGTCGGGGGACCCGCCGTTCTGGGAGCCCGGCGACGAGTTCGCATGGCGCTACCAGCGCAAGGTGCCCGGCTATCACGGGCCCGAGACGGTTCGCCCGATGCGGGTGGTCCGCGACGACGCCGACGGCCTGGTCGGGTGGCTGGCACCCGACACCCCGGTGCTGCGCCCCGTCCTCGCCGATGGCCGTGAGCTGCGGGCCGTCCCGGCGCACGACATGTTCCGCTCCGGACGCGCGGTGGGACGCGGCAGATGGCGGGGGAGCGGCGTGCTGAAGATCGCGCCGACCGGTGCGCCATGGTCCGTGTGGCTGTTCTGGGGTGAGGGATGGTCGTTCCGGGGCTGGTACGTCAACCTCGAGGACACGCACCTGCGCGACGCGACGAGCGTCGTCACGCAGGATCACGTCCTCGACCTGTGGGTGACGCCGGACAGGTCCGTGACCTGGAAGGACGAGGATGAGCTCGAGGCGGCGGTCGACACGGGGCGGTGGTCGGCCGAGGATGCCGATCGCTTCCGCGCCGATGCGCGTGGGGTCGAGGCGATTGTGGCCCGATGGGGATCGCCCTTCGCCGACGGATGGGAGCAGTGGCGGCCGGATCCATCCTGGATCGTGCCCGCGCTGCCGCCCGACCTGGCATGGGATTTCGACGTCGATCCGATCGGTGGCTGAACCGGCGTGCCGGCGCGCGGTCCATTGCCGGGGCCATCGGCTCGGGCTAGACTCTCCGGGCACCGCAGTCTGCATCCCCCGCAACGCCCCACCAGGAGTGCCTTCACGACCGTGACCGTCTCCAGCGTCGACGATCTGCGCGCCCTGATCCGCGAGGTCCCGGACTTCCCGAAGCCCGGCATCCGCTTCTACGACATCACCACCCTGCTCAAGGACGGCGACGCCTTTCGCGAGGTGATCGACCGCATGGCCGAACAGATCGGCGATGCGAAGGTCGACGTCGTGGTCGGCATGGAGTCCCGCGGGTTCATCTTCTCCGCGCCGCTGGCCTACAAGCTGGGCGCCGGCTTCGTCCCGGTTCGCAAGCTGGGCAAGCTCCCGGCCGAGACCATCGAGGTCGAGTACGAGCTCGAGTACGGCACGGCCACCCTCGAGATCCACTCCGACGCGATCTCCAAGGGCCAGAACGTCCTCATCGTCGACGATCTGCTGGCCACCGGTGGCACGGTGATGGGCACGATCGAGCTCGTGCGCCGCCTTGGCGGGGAGATCGCCGGCCTGTCGTTCATGGTGGAGCTCACCGCGCTCAACGGGCGCGACAAGCTCGACGAGTTCCAGATCCACACGCTGATCAGTTACTGATCGCGAGGCGGAGTACCCATCTGATGGCGGTCGCGCACCGGACCCGGTCCCGCGTCCGGGCCGTGAACGACCGCGAGGAGATCGCCGCCTTCCTGCGGACCGATCGGCTGTACGCGGCCTACGCGCTCGGTGACCTCGACGGGCCGAACCGGAGCCGGATCGCGTGGGGAATGGCCCACGACGACGACGGCCGCCCGGCGTCGCTCGTGATGCACCACGAGGGCCTCGTGCCCCAGCCCCTCTTTCTCATGGGCGCCCCCGACGGGTGTCGTGCCGTCCTCGACAGCGTGATCCGACCGCGCGACGCGTACGTCCAGGGCACCGAGCTCCACGAGATCGCCATTCGGGACCTGTACGAGCTCGACCGGCCGATCCTGATGCGCCGCATGGTGGTCGACCGCGAGACCTTCGAGCCGTTCGCCGGACCGGCCGAGCGGCTCACCGCCCTCGACATCGATGACCTCAACCGGCTGTACCAGCTGGGCTTTCGCGCCGGCTTTCCGCCGGCGGTGGTGGAGGAGGGGACCTACTACGGCATGCGGGTCCGCGGCCGGCTGGTGAGCGCGGCCGGAACGCACGCGATCAACCCACGCGAGCGCATCGCCGTGGTCGGCAATGTCATGACCCATACGGACTTCCGGGGGCACGACTTCGCGAAGATGGTCACCAGCGCGGTCACGGCCGACCTGCTCGGGCGCGTGACCGACGTGGCGCTCAACGTGCACGCCGACAATGATCCGGCCGTCGCGGCCTACACCCGCCTCGGCTACCGTACCCACTGCCAGCTCGTCGAGCGCCTTGCCCACCGGCGGGCCGGCGGCTGGGGCTTGATGCGACCGATACGAGAGGCAATGCGAATCCCGTGGCCACGAGAACCGAAGTAGCTCACGACGTCGCCGACATCGGTTTGGCCGATGCAGGACGGCTCA
>JAHWJN010000031.1 GCA_019348395.1 Chloroflexota bacterium | reverse complement strand
GTTCTCCTCGGTCAGCTCGAAGTCAGGTTGCACCGCCCGCGCCCGCTCCACGAAGAACCGCGCGGCCTCGCAGCGCCCGACGACCGAGACGAGTGCCGCCGGGCTCACCGCCCGTTGCCCGAGGTCCGGCAGCGTCAGTGGCGCGACCGGGATCTCGTGCTCGCCGGACAGGCGGAGCGCCACGCGGCTGGTCACCAGCACTGTCAGCGACGAGCAGGCGACCAGCAGCTCGGTTAGTTGGGCGCCCGCCGTCAGGACCTGCTCGAAGTTGTCCAGCACCAGCAGGAGCTGCTTGTCGCGCAGGAAGGCCGTGAGGGTCTCCACCAGCGGCTGGCCGGTCGCTTCTTTCACGTCCAGCGCCCCGGCGACGGCGGCGGCGACCAGCGCCATCTGCACCGGCGTCGCCTGGACGCGGCCCTGGCCGAAGGAGGCGCTGGCGAGCTCGACGTCGCCCTCGAACGGGCCGCAGTCGCCGTCGACCGGCTGCGTCACGTAGCTCTCGTTGACCGTCAGCGAGCGGCCGGGCGGGCCGATCTCGATCGGCTCGCAGAAGCCGAAGCGCCGCGCGTACTCGAGAAACGCCTCGGGTCCGAGGTCGAGCCCGACGTGGGCGAAGTAGATGTTGCTCGACACCTGGAGCGACTCCGACAGGGGCCACAGCCCCGGCTCGATCCCGCCCAGGTCGTGCTCACGGATGGTGAAGCCGTCGACCACGAACCCCTCGCGCTCCTGGCGCGGCTGGTCCTCGTAGGTCGTGCTCGGCGTGATCACGCCGGCGTCGAGCGCCGCGGCCGCGGTGAAGACCTTCATGATCGAGCCGGGCACGTAGCGGCCCTGCCGGGCGCGGGACAGGAGCGGCTCGTTCTCCTCGTCGGCCTGGAGCGCCTCCATCGGTGCGCGCGACTCCCCCGGATCCCCCGAGATCGCGGTCGCATCGAAGGTCGGCGTGGAGACCATTGCCAGCACCGCCCCGGTGGCGGGGTCGAGCGCCACCACCGCGCCGTGATCGCCACCGAGCTGTGCCGCGGCGAAGTCCTGGAGGCGTCGGTCGATGGTCAGGGTCAGGTCGCGCGGCTCCGGCTGTCGATCCAGGATGTCGTTGAGGAGGTCGCGGACCGGGTTCGGATCGGTCTGGCCCACCAGGATGTCCTCGAACGCGCGCTCGATGCCGGTGCTGCCGTAGAGGTGCGTCGCATAGCCGATGACGTGGGTGAAGGCGGGATCGGTGTAGGTCCTCCGACTGAGTCCGTCGGCGACCTGTGACGACGCCAGCAGCTGCCCGCCGACGTCGAAGATGGACCCGCGCATGAGCGCACGCCGGGCGGCGATGACCTCCGGGTTGTCGCCGCGCGCGGCGAGGGACGGCGCCTCGATCACCTGCCACCACACCAGGCTGCCCGAGACGAAGGCGAACGCCACGACCAGGTAGAAGCCCAGCCGGCGGACGTTGGTGGCGATCATCGGTCGAGTCCGGCCTCGGCATCGGTCCCGACGCGGCTGCGGTGGCTGACGGCCAGCAGCAGACCGACCATGGCGAAGCTCGCCACTACGCTCGAGCCGCCATAGCTCACGAACGGCAACGTGATGCCGGTGAGCGGGATGAGCTTCGTGTTGCCCGCGATGATGATGAGGGCCTGGATCCCGAGGCTCGTCGTCACGCCAACCGCCAGCAGGCCGCCGAAGTCGTCACGCGCCAGCGCCGCGATCCTGAGCCCCCGGAAGACGAAGACCGCAACCACGCCCAGCAGCGCGAAGGCGCCGACCAGGCCCAGCTCCTCGGCGATGGCGGCGAAGATGAAGTCGGTGTGAACGAAGGGAATGGTCAGCCCGCCGCCGAGCGTGACGAGCCCCTGGCCGAGCCCCTCACCGAAGATGCCGCCGCGGCCGAGGGCGTACAGCGCACGGACCGGCTGGAAGCCGCGACCCAGTGGATCGGCGAACGGGTCGAGCCAGATGTCGAAGCGCGTCTGCACGTGACCGAACAGCTGGTAGGCCGCATACGAGCCGCCCGCGAAGAGCAGCAGCCCGAGCAGGACGTAGCTGCGCCGGCCGGTCGCCACGAACAGCATCGTCAGGAAGGTCCCGAAGAACAGGAGCGCCGTCCCGAGGTCGTTCAGGCGAACCACGATCAGCATCACGATCGCGAACAGGGCGAGCATCGGCAGGAAGTACGGCAGCGGCGGAATCGAGATGAAGCCGATGCGCATCCGCGCGCTGGTCAGCAGGGTCCGCGTCTCGGCCAGGTAGGCGGCCACGAAGATCACGAGCACGACCTTGATGATCTCGCCCGGCTGCACGCTCACCGGCCCCAGATCGATCCATAGCCGCGCGCCGTTGACCTCGTACCCGAAGACCATGGTCGCCACCAGGAGGCCGATGCCGATCGCCGCCCACGTGTACTTGTAGTGCCGCAGAATTCCGTCGTCGCGCAACCCCACGGCAACCGCCAGCATGACCACCACGCCCACGCCGAACCACAGCAGCTGCGTGGACGCCATCCCGAGCTCCAGGCCGAACGCCCGCGTGCCGGCCAGATCCTGGGGCAGGCGGTTGAGCATGATCAGCCCGATGCCACCCAGTGCGCCGACGGCCGGCAGCAGCAGCTGGTCCCCTCGGTGGCCGAAGGCGACGAGGGCCAGGTGCGCCCCGGCGATCAGCCCGACATACCCGAGCGCGAGCTCCAGGGGGCCGGGCTCGAGAACCCCCGACATGGCGATGTGGGTCACCACGAAGCCGAACGGCACGATGAGGAGGATCGGGATGAGCAGCCCGAGCTCCGTCCCGCGCCAGGTGATGCGCATCAGGCCGGCGTCACCGGTCCAGTCGCATCCGGACGCGACCGACGGTCAGCTCGTCGCCGAAGCTGAGCGCCACGGGACGGTCGATGCGGTGCCCGTTCACGTACGTGCCGTTCGTGCTGCCCTGGTCCTCGATGAACCACGACCTGCCTCGGAAGGTGAGCATCGCGTGGTTCGTGCTCACGAAGTCGTCCTCGACATAGATCGTGTTGTTCACGTTGCGGCCGATGGAGTTGATCGGTCCGAGGGCGATCGTCGATCCCGCCGGTGGTTCGTCCTCCGGCGACTCGAGCACGGAGAGCCGGCCGATCCCCGACCGGGAGGCGATCTGCGCCTCCTCCGCGCTCCGCAGGTCGCGCAGCATGGTCGCCGCGAACCGCATGAGCACCAGGTAGAGCAGCGCGACGAACCCGAGCTGCAGGACGAGCAGCAGCACTCGAAGGACGTCGCCGGTCACCGGCGGACCTGGAACTCGATGTCGGTGTCGCCGACGCGGATCGTATCGCCCGGGCCGAGGGCGACCGTGCTGACCGGCTGCCCGTTCACCGAGGAGCCGTTGCGACTGCCGAGGTCGGTGAAGGAGTAGGCCCCGTGCTGCAGCTTCAGCTGGCAGTGATGGCGGCTGACCATCGGGTCGTCGACGATCACGTCGTTGTCGCTCGCGCGCCCGATGCCGATCACCGGCCCGCCGAGATCGAACTGCACCGGCCGGCTGCCCCGCGTGCTCACCAGCAGGTAGGCGCGCCGGGCCGAATCGGGCGCGTCGGAGACTGGTCGGTCGAACACCATCGTGTCCGAGCTGGCGACCTGGCCGCCGCCCGCCTCGCGAAGCCGGCTGCCGCGTTCGTCGACGACGTTGGCGGCGACCCGAATCTCGCCACGCCGCACCTGCTCGTCGGCGATCAGCTCAACCCGTGGTCGCGCCACGAGGCTGTATCGCTCGTGCCGGGCGCGCGCCACCACCCCGTGGGCGAGGTCGTCCTCGAGGGAGGTGCGGTACGAGGCGAACGCGGCGAAGTCCGACGGATGCAGGTGGAGGTCGTACTGGTTCGGCACGATGACGCCCGCATCGCCGTACGTCTTGTTCGTGTCCATTGCCCGCTCGATGCGCTTCGCCAGGCTCACCGGCTGAATCGAGGCACCGAGCCGGCCGGCCGGCGCCTCGAAGAAGCGCTCGAGGAAGGCCTCGACGCGCGACAGGATGCCCATCGCGGGCGATGCTAGCACGCGGAGTACGAACGGCCGTTCGATCGGCACCGATGCGCCCATTCAGGGCCGCTGGACTCCGTGGCTATACTTCGGGACCCTGATCGCGACCTGCGATCGGGATGAGAGGCCGCGTTGACCGAGACACTCACCGAGTCCTTCTGCGAACGCTGCGGCACGCGCTACGAGTTCAAGGCGCCGACGCGGCTGAATCCCCTGCGCAAGACGAAGGGGTTCATCGGCGGGCTCAAGAACTGGGTGACCAGCCAGGACGACATGAGCGACGCCATGCGCGACGCCATGCGCATGGAGGAGGAGTCACTGGCCTCGGCGCAGCTCGAGGCGTTCCACGAGTCGTTCAACTTCTGCATCGACTGCCGCCAGTACACCTGCGTCAACTGCTGGAACGACGATGCCGGCCGGTGCCGCTCCTGTGCACCGATCCCCGGAACCGATGACCTCGCCGAGCGCCTCGCGGCCTCCATGGCGGCCGGTGCCCGCGCCGTCGCGGAACCGATCCCAACCGAGGCCGAGGCACAGCACGAACCGGGACCCGACGCCTGGCCGACCTCCGACCTGCCGATGGAGCCGGTCGGCGGGCACCACGCCGACGTCGCCTGGCCGGATGCGGACACGGCCTCCACGGCCTCGGAGCCAGAGGCCGAGCCAATTCTCGCGGAGCAGCCGGCGCCAGAGCCGGTCGCGGCCGACGTCGAGCCGGAGCCCGAACCGCTGGTGGCCGAAATCGAGATCGAGCCGGAGCCGGTCGTGGCCGAGGTCGACGCAGAGCCCGAGGCCGAACCTGTGCTACGCGAGGTCGAGGCGGAGGTTCAGGCCGAGGTTGAGCCCGAGCCCGAGCCCGAGCCCGAGCCCGAGCCGGTCGTGGCCGAGGCCGTGGAGGCGCGGCCGCCGCTGAGAGTCCTGGCGTGGGAGCCGGATGGTGGGTACGAGCTGCTCGACGAAGCCGAGCCGGAGCATGAGCCGGTCGTGGCCGAGATCGAGCCCGAGCCGGCGCCGGAGCCGATGGTGGCCGAAATCGAACGGGAGCCGGTCGTTGCGGACGTCGAGCTCGAGCCCGAGACCGCCGCTGCTGCAGCGGTTGAGGTCGTGCCGGAGCCGATGACCGCCGAGGCACCGGCCGAGGACGAGCCTCTCGTGGCCGAGGACCTCGAGCTCGAGCGGGCGCCCGAGCCGGTCGCGCCAGCGGCGGAGCAGCCGGAGCCGGTCGCGCCAGCGGCGGAGGAGCCGGAGCCCGTCGCGCCGGCGGCGGAGGCCATGCCGGTCGCGGCAGCGGCGGAGGAGCCGGAGCAGGTGGCGGACCATGAGCCGGAACCCGAGCGGCCGCGGATCGCGCCGATCAGCGAGACGATCCTCCGCTTCCCGCGGCACGAGACCCCGGCCCACGCCGAGCCGAAACGCCACGTCGCCGCGGAGGAGTCGCCGGAGGTCGCGGCACGCCGAGCGCAGCTCGATCTGCTGGGCCTGGGAGACGTCGCCGAGGGCCCGGCGGAGCCGGACCGCCCCGCGGTCCTGCCGTATCGATCCCGGGGCGCGGCCCCGAGGGCTGGGGAGATCGCGGCCCGGGCGGGCGGCGGCTTCTGGGAGGCATCGGCACGGGAGGTCGCCGGAGCGGCGGGCACCACCGGAGTGCAGAACTGTGGCCAGTGCGGCCTGTCACTCTCGGCCAACGCGCGCTTCTGCCGGCGTTGCGGCACGCGACAGGCTCGCTCGGCCTGATCCCCTACGTGGCGGCGGCGTCCGACTTCGGGGTCCCGCCGTCACCGCTCGATGACGGCGCATCGCCCGAGGTGGATGACGAGGCGCTGCCGGCGCCATCGCTCGACGCCGCGGAGCCGGAGGAGGAGCCGGACGTCGAGCCCGACGTGGAGCCGGACGCGGCCTGTGTCCCGGATCGGGAATCGGTCTTGTAGAAGCCCGACCCCTTGAAGATGATCCCCGTCGGGTACAGGACCCGCCGCAGGGCGCCCCCACACTGCTCGCACGCGGAGGGCCCGTCCTCGAGCATGGAGTGGATCACTTCGATGACCGCGTTGCAGCTGCGGCACTGGTAGTCGTAGGTCGGCACGGCGCGCATCATGGCAAAGCCGGCACGAGCGCGCAATGCGCGGCACGGGACGGCGCCGGGGGTGCCCGCAGCGCGGGCGCCTGATCAGGCCTGGGAGGTTCGGATGCCGAGCCGCGCCCACCACCGTCGTGAGGTGGAGGTGCGCGCGGGGCTGAGCACGCCGTCGGGCTGCGAGATGAGGCGTGCGACGCCGTGGAGATCGTCGGAAATCTTCTCGCGTGGAAACTTGCTGATGACCGGGTGCCCCTCGTTCGAGGCGATGATCGCCTTCGGCCCGTTGCTGACGACCGTGGCCGCCACCGGCATGCCCAGCGACTCCGCCATCTGCTCCACCTTGATGCCGTGGTTGGCGCGATTGGCGATCACACGCACACCGTTCGCCAGGCCGAGCTCCCGGGCGAGCTCCAAGAACTGGGAGCTGTTGCGGATGGCGCCCACCTCGGGAGTGACGACGAGGAAGATCTCGTTGGACACCGCGAGCATCGCCATGGTGCGGTCGTCGTAACCGGGATGGTTGTCGATGATGACGTGCTGGTGATGGTTCCGCGCCCAGCGCAGCGCCGCGAGCAGCAGGTCAACGCTGATGCGCTCCGACTCGGCTGGATCGGTTCCCCAGGTGAGGACCTTGACCCCGCTCTCCGCATGGGTCGAGACGGCGTGCTCGAAGGCCGCGTCGGTCCATTCCTCCGGCGGGCTGTCGGCCAGGTCGGCCAGGCCCAGCCCGTCGGGCACGTCGAGGACCGACGTCACATTGCCGACGCCGACGTCGGCGTCGAGCAGAAGCACCGACGAGCGGGTCTGCTGGCGCAGGGCAACCGCCGTGTTGACCGCGATGGTCGTCTTGCCGACACCGCCCTTTGGCGCGAACACGCTGACGACGTGGCCCTCGCCGGCCATGGGCGATCCCGACAGCCCCTCGTTCGAGGCCCAGGCGCCCGACTCGCTGGGCAGGGTGCGGCCGGCACGGATCAGGAGCGCCTGGAGCCGATAGACCAGGGCATCGGGCGGGACCGGTTTGAGCGCGACCTCGTCGCCGGCGCCACCGACGCCGGCAGGCAGCTCGGACTTGGCGCCCATCAGGAGCAGGACCTGCACCCCGCCACGCTCCTTGAGTGCGGCGTAGACGCTCGACACCGTCTCACCGTCGAGGTCGCAGTCGATGACCGCGAGGTCATGCGGTTCGCTGATGCCCGCGGCACCTCGCGTGTCGAACCCGGCGCGCTCGAGCGCGATGACATGGCTTTCGATGTCGCCGTCCATGGCGATCAAGACGCTGGGTCGCTCCATTGCCCTTCCTTCGCGTGACGTGGCGTGCGTCCGGTGCCGGACTGCACCAGTCTCCGGCGCACCGCCCCGCGGAAACAATGGGACTCGGGCGAGGATGGGGGGCCCGAAAGTACTGCCGGGACTACGTGCCGCGGACCATCCTCATGCCGCACTTCGGGCAGTAGAACGCGCTGGCGCTCCCCGCTTCGAAGCCGCAGTGCGCGCAGGTCAGGCCCGATCGCTGGCCGATGGACGGCAGCCTCGCCGACTCGGCTTCGCCGAGGCTGTAGCCCGATGCCAGCACCTGCTGGTACAGCGAGCTCAGCAGCTTCTGGCCGATGCGCTCGGTGTCGCCCCGAAGGCCCTTGCCACCCCAGCCCACCACGGCCCGGACGATGAGCTCACCGGACAGCTCGTCCCAGTGTGAGGCAAGCCCACCGACGATGGCGTTGTACTCCGGATAGCCACTCGTGTCGGTGTCGCCGTGCAGCAGGCCGCAGGCGAAGGTGTCGACCGTCATGTCGAGCGCATCGGTCATCTCGAGGACGTACAGGCCATGCCGCACGATCGGGCTCTCCTCGCGGCGGGCGAGGACCCACTGCTGCAGCTCGTTGAAGCGCTCGATCGCCGGCGAGGCGTCGGAGTACTCGAGCGGCAGCGGCCCGACCACCTCGACCGGGGTCTGGCTCAACGGCTCGACGATGGCCGGGATGGCGGCGGCCACCGAGGGGTCCGCCGCGAGACGCAGTCCGTCACTGCTGCGCGCGACATAGGCGAGTCGCAGCAGGTACTCCTGCGCGGTGACCTCCTCGTGGACCGGGGTCGGGGGAGGCGGTGGCGCGGGTTCGGACTTCTTGCGCCGCAGGAATGACATGCGTGAACGGCCTCGTTAGCAGCGGACGGCGGCGCCGATTCTACCAGCCACCCCCGGTGTGTCCGCCATGGCCCGATCGGATGGCGATGCTCGCCTACCCGTCGGCAAGCTGGCGTCGCTCCTGCTCGAGGCCGGACAGGCGCTCACGCTCGCGGGCCACCACCTCCGCCGGCGCGCGCTCCACAAAGCTGGTGTTGGCCAGCAGCCCGCGGACTCGCTCGATGTTCCGGTCCAGCTCGTCGAGCTGTGCCCGACGCCGCTCCCTGGCCGCCGTCTCGGCCCCGGCATCGGCGCCGAGCCACGCCGCGCCGAGGGGACCCGAGGCCACCAGGTCGGGCCGATCACCGCCGTCGACCAGCCCGATCGGGCGCACGCGCGCCAGGACCTCGACGTAGGCCCCGCCGTCCTGGATCGTTGCCCGCGCCGCGTCGCCGGCCGGCTCCATCTGGAGCGGCACCCATGCGCGCGCTGCCGTGCCTGACTCCTGCCGCAGGTGCCGCACGCTGCGGACCAGGGCGGCGAGCGACGCGAACGCCGCCTCGGCCCCGGCGTCGCGCTCGCCGGGGACGGGCCACGCCGCCCGGACGAGGAGCGGAGTGCCGTCCGTGGATGCCGGATCCGCCTCGGCCAGTGCCTGCCAGATCTGCTCGGTCACGAACGGCATGAGCGGATGGAGAAGCCGGAGCAGCGTCGCGAGGCCGGCCGAGGCCGCGCGCCAGGATGCGGCCCGGTCAGCGGTGGTGGTGGCGTCCTCGCGACGCAGGTCGACCTTGACCATCTCGAGGAACCAGTCGCAGTAGTCGCTCCACGACGCGTCGTACACCGTCGCGGCATAGCCGCCGAGGTCGAGGGCGTCGAGCTGACGCGTCGCCCGCTCGGTCGCCTCCGCCAGTCGCGACCCGATCCATCGGGCCGCCAGCGATGTCTCCCCCCCGTCGGGCAGAGACTCCGGGCGGTTCCCGAGGACGAAGCGAGCCGCATTCCACAGCTTGTTCGTGAAGTTCCGCCCGCCGTCCAGCTTGGCCTGGGTCAGGCGCTGGTCGCTGCCGGGAGCCCCCCCGGAGACGAGGGCGAAGCGCAGGGCATCGGCCCCGATCTCGTCCACCATCGAGAGGGGGTCGATGGTGTTGCCCTTGGTCTTGCTCATCTTGGCGCCGCCCTCGGCGCGGATCATCCCGTGCAGGTAGACGGTGTGGAACGGCTCGGCATCGGTGCAGAAGAGGCCGAGCATCATCATCCGCGCGACCCAGAAGAAGAGGATGTCGTACCCGGTCTCCATCACGCTGGTTGGATAGAAGCGCGCCAGGTCGTCCGTCTCCTCCGGCCAGCCGAGCGTGCTGAACGGCCACAGCCCGGAGCTGAACCAGGTGTCGAAGATGTCGGTCTCCTGGCGCAGCTCCCCTGCCGGCCGGCCGCACTCGGCGCACGCCTCGGGGCCGCCCTGCGCATCGGTCACGGTCACGTGGTCGTCCGGGCAGAACCAGGCCGGGATGCGATGGCCCCACCACAGCTGGCGGCCCACCGCCCAGTCGTGGATGTTCTCCAACCAGTGTGCGTAGACCTTTTCGAAGTGCGCCGGCAGAATCTTCGTCCGGCCCTCCCGGACCGATGCCAGCGCTCGCTGGGCGAGGGGCTGGACGCGGATGAACCACTGCACGCTGAGACGAGGCTCGACCACGGTCGCGCAGCGGTCGCAGCGTCCAACCACCATGTCGTGCGGTCGCTCGGCCTCGATGTCCCCGAGCCCGTGCAGGCGGTCGAGGATCATGCGGCGCGCCTCGTACCGATCCAGGCCGGCGAACTCGCCCCCCGCCTCGTTCACCCGCGCCTCCTCGTCGAGGACGCTGATGGCCGGAAGACCGTGACGCGCGGCCAGCGCGTAGTCGTTCTGGTCATGGGCCGGCGTGATCTTGACCGCCCCGGTGCCGAAGTCGCGCTCCACGTGCTCGTCGGCCACGATCGGCAGCCGGCGGCCGAGGAACGGCAGGATCACGTGCCGGCCGACGACATCGGTGTACCGCTCGTCGTCGGGATGGACGGCGACCGCCGTGTCGCCGAGCATGGTCTCGGGACGGGTGGTGGCGACGCTGATCCAGGCGTTCGGATCGGGCGTGCCGTCGTCGGCCTCGAGGTGGTAGCGGATCGTCCAGAGCGTCCCCGCCTCGTCGTGATGGACGTTCTCGAGGTCGCTGATGGTGGTCAGGCAGCGCGGACACCAGTTCACCAGCGCCTCGCCGCGGTAGACGAGCCCGGCGTCCCACAGGCGCGTGAACGCCGCGCGGACCGCGCGCGCGCTCGTGTCGTCCATGGTGAAGCGTTCGCGGCTCCAGTCCACGCTGGCCCCCAGGCGCCGGTGCTGGTTGCCAATGACGGGACGGGTCTCCTCCATGAACTGCCACATGCGCTCCAGGTAGCGCTCGCGGCCGAGCGAGGCGCGGCTCTCCCCCTCCTCGGCGATGATGCGGTCGAGCACGAACTGCGCGGCGATGCTGGCGTGATCGGCGCCCGGCAGCCACAGGGTGTCGTCACCCCGCATGCGGTGATACCGGACCATCACGTCCTCGAGCGTGGCGGTCAGGGCGTGACCGATGTGAAGCGCGCCGGTGACGTTCGGCGGCGGCTGGATCACCACGAACCGCTCGGCCCCTTCAGGCCGCTCGTCAGCCGGCCGGAACGCATCGGCGGCCATCCAGCGCTCGTAGATCGCCGGCTCGACGGCGGCGGGATCGTAGCGAGGGGCGAGCTCGCGTCGCGTCGTCGTCATCGGTCGTGCTCCTGTCGTCTGAATGCAACAGACCCGCTCGTCGAAGGACGAACGGGTCGTGGTACCACCTTCGTTCGCGACCG
>JAHWJN010000030.1:5637-11207 GCA_019348395.1 Chloroflexota bacterium | reverse complement strand
CGAACTCCTCGACGGAGGGGATCACGAGCGGGACGCCGTCCACGGTTTCGGGCAGAAGATTGCGCAGCTCCGGGTCCGGTTCGTTCGTGAAGCGCGGCGTGGGAGCGGGGGTCGGAGTCGGTTCAGGGGTCGGTGGCGGCGTCGCGGCGACGCTCGGCGAGGGGGTGGCCGCCGCGGTGGGCGCGGGGGTGTCCGGCGCATCGGGCCCGGAGCAGGCGACGGACACGACCGCAGCGGTGAGGAGGGCCGCGGCCGCCCGTCCCGGGCGCAGCGTCACGAGGCGGAGGGTCGTCATCGGCCCGCTCATGATACCGCGGGCGGCGGTCAGGCCGCCCCGTGCGCCTCGCTCGCGTCCTCGTCCGCACGCCGGCGCCGGCGCGCCACCGCTCGGCGGTGCCGGACGACGACCGCCAGTGCGTCCAGCACGTCGCTTCGGAAGGTCGCGGGGTGCCGCCGCAACTGGTCGAGTGCCTCGTCGCGGCCGAGCGGTTCATGGTCCGGCCGGTGAGCTCCGGTGATGAGGGCATCGTAGAGCGCTGCCGCCGCCACGACGTGGAGCGCCGCCGTTCCCTCCGCCCGCCGTCCTCGACGGCCGCGTCGGGCGCCCTCGGCGAGCATCGCGCTGCGGCCCACCAGGACGGTGGCCGCCCCGCGGAGGCCGGGGATGCTGCTGAGACGTGCGACGCTCCGGTCGTCGAGGTCCACGAGGTGTGCCGACAGCTCCACGTCTCGTCGTTCTCGCTCGTCGAGGTCGAGCTCGGCGGCGATGCTCGATGCCAACCGGCCGATCCGCTCGGCGTGGCTCGGCGCCTCGCCATCGGCGGCAGTCCGGTGACGCGCATCGGAGAGGGCGGAGGCGTGCTCGGCCAGGTGCTCGACCACGCCGGCGTCGTCGACCTCGCGGAGGGCCGCACTGGCGAGCTGCTCGAGGGTGTCGCGCAGATCGTGGACATCCTCCGGCAGCTCGGCCGCCCGCACGACGCGGTCACCCCCTGCCCGCTTCCCGTAGAAGAGCGCGGTGTCAGCCGCGGAGATGAGGCCGGGGCGATCCTGCGCGTCCGGCGGCAGTGAGGCCACCCCGACGGTGACGGTGACCGGACAGCCGTCACCCGCGGTCAGCGAACCCACCGCGCGGCGGACTCGGTCGCCGAGACGGCCGGCCTGCACCGAGGTGGTGCCGGGCAGGATCATCGCGAACTCGTCACCGCCATAGCGGTACACGCGGTCAGCGCTGCGCGCGGCCCCGTAGATCGCCGTCGCGGCCCGGTGGAGCAGGGCGTCACCGGCGGGATGCCCATACCGGTCGTTGTAGGCCTTGAAGTTGTCGAGGTCCATCATCAGCATGGCGATCCGCCCACGCCGTTCCTCGCCGACCGCCTCGATTGCGCGACCCAGCTCGCGCTGGAAGGCGCCGTGGTTGCCCAGGCCGGTCAGCGCATCGGTGTCGGCCTGCTGCCGGATGGCGTGATGCGTGTCGGCGTTGCGGAGCGCGATCGACGCCTGCGCCGCGAAGAGCTTCACCAGCTCGAAGTCGCTCTCGCTGAAGTGGACCTCCGGTCCGCCGACGCGCGAGACGTTCAGGGTACCGATGGCGCGTCCCTCTGACAGGAGTGGAACCACCACGACCGCCTCTGGCTCGGGCGGCGTACCCGGGATCTGCAGGGCTCGCGGATCGGACAGCGCGTCGTTCGCGAGGATGGGCTGCCCGTGCTCGACCACCCAGCCCATCAGGCCGCGGCCGAACGGGATCACGTAGCGGCTGACCTCCTCGGCGTGCTCCTCCCGGGTGAGCACCGGGACCATCTCGGCTCGCGCGTGGTCGACCCGGTAGATCGACAGGTTGTCGTAGGTCACCACGTCGCGCAGGCCGTCCGCGATCATCTCGAGCACGCTGGCGGGGTCCAGCGTCGTCAGCAGTCGCTCGTTGATGTCGAGCAGGCGTCGCTGCGACTCCGCGCGCCGCCCGAGCTCGGCGGAGCTCGCGACGAGCGTCGCGTAGGTGCGTGCATTCGCCATGGCCTGGGCCGCGTACCCCGCGAAGATGCTCATCGTCTGCAGGTCATCGGCGCTGAAGCGGTTGTAGCCGAGCTGGCTGAGGACGATGACGCCGAGCGCGCGCCCCTCGTAGAGCATCGGCACCACCAGCATCGACTCCGGAATGTCCTCGGTGCCCTCGATCGTCTTGCCGCGCCCGTCGGTGAGGGCGTCGTTGACCAGCAGTGGCTCACCGTGCTCGGCCACCCAGCCGGTGAAGCCCTGTCCGATCGCCACTCGCAGGAGGTCCCGCGGGTCCCCCGGCTCGCCCTCGAGCATGCGGCGAGTGAAGGCGATCGGCTCGCACATCGCCTGCTCGCGGTCCACGCGATAGACGCGGATGTCGTGGTACTCGGCCAGCGTCCGCGCCTCGGTGACGATCGCCTCGGCAATGGCCTGCACATCGGTCAGCCGGTTCAGGCGCGCAGAGAGGTCCTGGATCGAGCGCATGCGCGCCGCCTGGTCCGCCGCCGACCGATACAGGCGGGCGTTCTGGATGGCGACCGCGGCCTGGTCGGCGAAGGCCTGGACGAGGTCCAGCTCCTCCTCCGGCCAGGACCGATCGGTGTCGTGGTAGAGCCCGATCGCGCCCAGCGACTCGCCGCGGCTGGCGAGCGGCACGATGCACACGGTCCGGATCCCCTCGGCGGCATAGGCCGATCGCATCTCGCCGATGGCGGGGTCCCGGTCGGCATCGCGTGCCCAGCGCGCCCGTCCATCCCGCACGGCCTCGAGCGCGATGGTCTGGCTGGCGCGGGTCAGCTCTGTGCTCCTGGACAGGAACGCTTCGCTCAGGCCGCGGGCGGTCAGTGGTGCCGGATGGGATTGCTCGTCGAAGAGCCAGATCCCCGCGCGGTCGGCGGCGAACATCGTCCGGGTGCGGTCGACGACGTCCTCCAGGACGCGCTCGAGGTCCAGCGTGCCGGTGAGATCCCGGGTCACCGTCCGCATGGCGCGGACCCGCTGCAGCTGTCGGCGCGACCGCGTGAGGCGCTGGGCGGCCGCGATCAGGATCGCGGTGGTCGTGGCGAGGGCGGGCAGCAGCCCGGTCGCGGCTCGTCCCTCCTCGGTGGCATCGATCACGAGCGCGCCGATCGGCGCGCGGGCGGTCTCCAGCGGGATGACGCGGTCCGCGCCATCGGACGGGGAGCCGCCGCCGGCGGGGCGTCCCATCGGCGGGCGGCCGATCCCGCCGGCATGTGCAACGAGCACCAGCTGGGGTCCCTCGCCGACGTAGACGGCTGCCCGGCTCAGCCCGAGCTCATCGCGAAGCACCTCCACCAGCGCGCCGGCCACCGATGCGATGGTCGGGGCGGCAGCCAGGCCCTCGGCGAGGCGGGCGAACATCGTGAACCCGCCGTGGCTCCGCGTGACACCGTGGTCCGCAGCTCCGTCCTGCACGAGCAGCTGCGCCACCTCGCCGCGGCGGTAGCGCCGGTCCCCGCGGGCGTTGATGCGGTACGCGGTCAGCCGCCCGGCATCGGTCCAGGTGCGAATCGTGTTCGGATGAACGCCCAGCAGCAATGCCGCCTGCGCGACGCTCAGGAGCGCATCGTCGGAGTCGCGGGCCATGGGCTCTCCAGCTGGGCGGGGAAGCTCGAGATGGAGCTTCTGGTAGGTCCCGTGCACCCGATGCTAGAAACGGCAGGTCGCGGGGGATATGCCTCGTTGGTACCGGGACCCGGAGTCCGATCAGCTGAGGAGCAGCGCGGCCGCGGCCACCCCGACGCCTCCGAGTCCCGCGCCGAGCAGCGCGCCGGCGGCGAGGAACGGGATGGTCGCCAGGAACAGGCTGATGATGGTCAGCCCCACGGCCCATGTGCCCAGCACCAGAAACAGCGTGCGCCGCGGTCCCCATCGGTCCACCAGGAAGCCCCAGCCGAAGCTGGCCAGGACGGCGACCACGGTGAGGATCAGCAGGACCTGCAGCGCCTGGCCCTCGGTGAACCCGACGGCGTGGACGGCGAAGGCGCTCATCACCGCGATCGTGGTGTTCACCGGGTCGGAGTAGAAGAACCGGGCGATGATGAATCGCATGAGGCCGGGTGCTCGGCGGGCGTGCCGGATGGTCTGGGCGAGCTGGTCCCAGGAACGGACCGCGTCGACGGGGCTGAACGGACTGCCGCCGCGACGCCGCTCGTGGACGACGAGGAAGAGGGGGGCGGCGAAGACGAGGAACAGCCCTGCCACGAGGACGAAGGTGCTCGAGGTCGATCGCCCGTTCTCGATCGTCAGGCCCAGCAGCAGCAGGCCGCCGACGAGCAGCGTGCCGCAGTAGCCCAGCGCCACGCCGACGCCGGACAGGCGCCCTCGCCTCCCCGGGTTGGCGACGTCCGGCAGCAGCGCGTCGTAATAGATCAGGGCGGCCTGGTACGCGAAGTTCGCGACGGCGAACGCGAGCAGCCCCAGCCGGATGTCGACGAGGCCGATGACTGCCGTGCCCGCGACGCAGGCGACGGTGAAGAAGGCGAGGAACGGCTTGCGGCGGCCGACCCGGTCGCTCATCGCGCCGAGGATCGGCGAGACGACCGCGTTGAGCATGACGGAGCCGCTGACGGCCATCGTGAACCAGAAGGTGCCGTCGTCCTCGCCCAGGAAGCGGATGGCCCACAGGCTCATGGCGAAGGAGACGATCGCGAAGCTGAAGATCGTGTTTGCGAAGTCGTACAGCGCCCAGGCCAAACCCTCGAGGGCGCTGCCGGTCCGCGTCAGGCCGCCGAGCCCCTTCCACCAGGCGGTCGGCGCCAGGACCGTCATGCGAGCGCAGACCCGGATGTCACGCGCCGCATCATAGGGCCCGGGCCCCCGCGGCGAACCGGCCGAAGGTGCGTTACGCTGCGGCTGCCGCCCCTCCCGAGCACGAACCCCCCCACATGACACATCAGCTGCGGATGGCCACCCTGGCGGTCGTCGGCCTCCTCGCCTCGTTCGCCGCCGGCCTCGCCGTGTGGCGCCGCCTTGCCCGTGTCGAAGCGCCGCCACGCGCCGTCGAGCGCGCCCCCACTGCCGCCACCCGCACGTTCCCGCCGCGGACGCGGCGACCGGTCGATCTCGAGCCGCACCCCACCGGCGCCTTCGCCGCACTCGGTCGATTCGACTACCGATTTCGACGCGTCCTGCCGGTCGTTGGCCTGGCGGCCATGATCGGCCTGCAGGTTTGGAGCGCCCAGGCGGGCGGAGCGCTGATCCAAGGTGGATCGGTGATCGAGGGCTCGGAGGAGCAGCAGGCGGCCGATCGTCTCGCCGATCGATTCGGCCAGCAGGCCTCCACCATCATCTTCATCTTCACCGATCCCGACGGCGACGCGGCTTCCGCCGAATTCGCGGCGCAGGTGGATGCCGCGGTCGGGGCGATCGCCGACGACCCGCTGGTCGACGACGTCACGAGCTACGCCGAGTCTCCCGTCGACGAGCTCCTCAGCAGGGATGGCACGAAGACGCTGGCGGTGGTCACCCTCACCGAGGACGAGGACGGAGCGGTCGAGGAGGCCGCGGACCTGGCGGCCCGGGTCGAGGCCCCCGCCGGCGTGCCGATG
>JAHWJN010000030.1:0-5539 GCA_019348395.1 Chloroflexota bacterium | reverse complement strand
GCAGGTCACCGGCATCCCGCAGCTGTACCACGAGTTCAACCAGGAGATCGAGGCCGACCTCATCCAGGGTGAGCTGATCAGCCTTCCCATCGCGCTGCTCATCCTGCTGGCCGTCTTCGGCAGCCTGGTGGGCGCGGTGCTGCCGTTGTTGGTTGCCGCGGTGGCCCTGCCCTCGGCCTTCGCGGTCATCTCGCTGCTGGCCGGCGCGATCGACGTGAGCATCTTCGTCATGAACCTGGCCAGCATGATCGGCCTGGCGCTGGCCATCGACTATGCGCTGTTCATGGTCAGCCGATTCCGGGAGGAGCTCCAGCATCATTCGGTGGAGGTCGCGCTCGAGCGGATGATGGGGAGCGTCGGCAGGGCCGTCGCCGTATCCGGGGTGGCGGTCGCCATCGGCCTCTCGTCGCTGATCGTGTTCGAGGCGGAGGCGCTCCGGTCGATGGGCATCGGCGGCGTGATCACCGTGCTCTCGACGCTCGTCTTCGGACTGACGGTGCTGCCGGCCCTGCTCGCCATGCTCGGTCCGCGGGTGAACCGCCTGCGCGTGCCCCTGCCCGGCTTCCTGCGCATCGACGAAGATCCCGATCGCGCCGCGGCGCGCCGCGGCCGCGGCATGTGGGGCTGGATCGCCGCGCGCGTCATGCGGCGCCCGCTCCTCATCGCGACGCCGGTGCTCGCCCTGCTGCTGCTCGCCGGGTCACCGTTCCTCTCGATCCAGCTGTCGACCGGCCAGAACCTGGAGGACCTGCCGCCGACCCCGGCCCGCGAGGCGTTCCTCGACATCGTCGAGGAGTTCCCCGGTGGCGAGTCGGACCCGATCACGGTAGCGCTCACCTACGACGCCGGCAACATCGAGGCCGATGGCCTCGGCCCGGGCCGCCAGGAGGAGCTCGGCGACTACCTCGACGAGGTCCAGGCACTGGAGGGGGTCACTGGCGTGGAGAGCGCGCTCGTGGCGCCGCCCGGCATCCCGGCCGAGCAGTACGCCGCGCTCCTGGCGCTCCCCGAGGCGCAGCGACCGTCGGAGGTGGCGGACGGCCTCGACGCCTACCTCGCCGACTGGGTGAGCGGCGACACGCTGCGCCTCCGCGTCTTCACCGATCGGCTGCCCGACTCGGCCCCCGGTCGCGAGCTGGTGGACCAGGTCCGCGCGGTCGAGCCGCCCGACGGCACGGAGGCGCTGACCGGCGGCCTGCCGTCGCGGTCCCGTGACTTCATGGAGAGCTTCCACGAGTCGGTGCCACTGGCGGTGATCATCGTGATCGCGGTGACCGCCGTGGTCCTGTTCCTGACCTTCGGCTCCGTATTCCTGCCGTTGAAGGCGGTGATGATGAGCCTGATCAGCGTCTCGGCCTCGTTCGGCGCGCTCGTGTGGATCTTCCAGCAGGGCAACCTGTCGAACGTCCTGGGCGTCGACCCGTCGGGGACGACGGCTGCCTGGCTGCCGATCATCATGTTCGCGATCCTCTTCGGCCTCTCGATGGACTACGAGGTCTTCCTGCTGTCCCGCATCCGGGAGCGGTACCTGACCCACGGCGACAACACCCGGGCGGTGTCGGAAGGGATCGGCATCACGGGAGGCATCATCACCGGCGCGGCGCTGGTCATGGTCGCCGTGTTCGGCGCCTTCGCCCTCTCCGACATCGTGTTCCTCAAGGCCCTCGGGTTCAGCATGGCGCTGGCGGTGCTCATCGACGCGACGATCGTGCGGGGCATCCTGGTGCCGGCGTTCATGCGGGTGATGGGCTCGGTCAACTGGTGGGCTCCACGCTGGCTGCAGCGGATCGTGGCGCGGCTCGGCCTGTACGAGGGCCACGTGCCGGGTGCCCGCCCCTCCGTGGGCGTCGCCCGGTAGGCTCTCCCGCATGACCCACCGCGAACGGCTCGACGCGCTCACGGAGCGATGGCGGCGTCGCCACGAGGCTCGGCGCCCTGACGTCGACCGCCGCCCGATGGCGACTCCCGAGCGCCAGGCTCGTGCGGCGCGCGCGTTCGATCACGCCTCGGTGAGTCCGGCCGAATACGTGGCGGCCCACGGAGCCGACATGACTGCCTTCACCTACGACGATGAGCGCTATGCCGATCCGGAGCTCGACGCCTGGATCGTGGCGGTCGGGCGTCTGCTGCGCGAGCGCGGCCGGTGAGCGCGCCGGCCTGGGCAGAGGCCCTCGTGTGCGAGGTCTGCGCCGATGCCGGCGTGGACCCGCCGCGGCTCGACTGGCGGCGCCGCCGCGGCGATCACTCCACCGGCGTGGCCCGTCGATCCGATGGAAGCATCGCGGTGCGCGCGGGTTCGGACCCGCTGGACCAGCGGCTCACGCTGCTGCACGAGCTGGCGCACTGGCTGGCGCCAGCTCCTCGCCGACGGCGCGCGCCTCATCACGGCCTCGTGTTCTACCGTCTGGCCTTCGCGCTCTACGTGCGGCACGGCATCGCCGCCGACGATGCGCTGCGGCTGGAATCCGCCCGCTATGCCAGCTCACTGCGGCACGCGGCCTCGCTGGGCGTCCCCGGCGCGGCCGAGCGTCTGGCGGAGCGCCGCGCCGCGCAGCGCGCGCGCCCGCGCCGGCAGTGGCGGGTGCTGGTTCCCGAGCACCCCGTCGTCCTGCGACGCGAGGGTCGCTGGCACGTGTGTGCCACCTGCGGCCAGCGCGTGGTGGCCGCGGCACTGGCGCGCGCCCGCCGCGCCCGTCGGCCGGTGCGTCACGTCCTGATGGGCACCGAGGCGGCGGCGACCGCCTCCTAGAGGCGCGCTGTCGCCGCCGACCCGACCCGTTCTCGGGCCATGCCCGCGGCTGCCGCCAGCCTGGCCACCGCATCCGGCGTCCGTGGCCAGGTGTGCGCGACGAGGTGCGTGATCCCGAGTTCCTCGTACCGGGCCAGGGCGTCGGCGATCTCCTCGGTCGAGCCGCGGATCGCGGTCTTCGGGGCGTCCTCGGCATCGTCGATGGCCACGAAGATCCCGGCGGTGAGCTCGAGCGTCGACGGGTCGCGACCCGCCTCGGCGAGCGCGCCGTTCAGGCGCTCCATCCGCGTGCGCAGCTCGTCGGCGTCGGCCGGATCCCCGTACCAGGCCGCGTTCCAGGCGTTGGCGTGGCGAGCCACGAGGCTCAGCATGCGCGGCTGCTTGCCGGCGATCAGCACCGGCATGCCGGGACGGATCGGCTGCGGCAGCAGGCGAGCCTCCTCGGCATGGTGCCATCGGCCCTCGAACGTCACGGTCTCGCCTCGCAGGAGCGGCACGAGGATCTCGAGCCCCTCCTCGAAGCGGCCGACGCGATGGCTGAACGGGTAGCCGAAGGCATCGAACTCCGGCTCGTGCCACCCGCAACCCAGGCCCAGGATGAGCCGTCCGTCGCTGACCGCGTCGAGCTCGGCGGCCATCTTCGCGGTGAGCGCCGGGTTGCGGAAGGGGAGCGCCAGCACCAGCGGCCCGATTTCCACCCGCCGCGTGACGGCGGCGACGGCCGTCAGCACCGTCCAGCACTCGTGGATGCCTCGCCAGCCCTTCTCGTCGTCGCGGAAGACGAGGTGGTCGGCGCCCCATACCGAGTCGAGGCCCTCTCGGTCGGCCGTGACGGCCAGCTCGCGCAGGTTGCTCCAGCCACCCGACTCCTCGTCACCGAGCGGCAGCATCAGTCCGATCTTCATGCGGTCCATGCTAGCGGCGGGCGTGCCAGCGCTCGCGCTACCGTAGGCGGGTGACCGATCCGCTCCCGCTCGACGGCATCCGCGTCGCCGACCTGAGTCGCGTCCTGGCCGGGCCGTTCGCGACCATGCTGCTCGCCGATCTCGGCGCGGACGTCATCAAGGTGGAGCCCCCCGACGGCGACGAGACCCGGAACTGGGGTCCGCCGTGGTGGGGCGATCCGGCAGATCGCCGCAGCGCCTACTTCGCATCGGTCAATCGCAACAAGCGCTCGGTCGTGCTCGACCTGCGCACGGATGCCGGGCGGGCCAATCTTGACCGCCTCCTCGCCTCGTCCGACCTGCTCGTGCACAACTACCGCCCGGCCACCGCCGATCGCATGGGCCTGGCGCCCGACCTCCTTCGCGCGCGCCATCCGGAGCTCGTCGTGGCGTGCGTCGGCGGGTTCGCGGGAGCCGATGCGGATCGCCCCGCCTACGACCTGCTCGCACAGGCGGTCAGCGGGCTCATGTCGGTCACCGGCCAGCCCGACGGTCCGCCGACGAAGGTCGGGGTGGCGCTGCTCGACCTGCTGGCCGGCCTGGAGTGCGCGGTGGGTGCGCTGGCTGCGCTGGTGGAACGGGGTCGGACATCGCGGGTCGATGTGAGCCTGATCGAGTCGGGCGTCACCGGGCTGGTCAACGTCCTGGGCAACCACCTCGCCACCGGCGCCGAGCCGGAGCGGCATGGCAACGCCCACCCGAACATCGTTCCGTACCAGGCATTCGCGGCGCTCGACGGCGACGTCGTGATCGCGGTCGGCAACGACGGGCAGTTCCGGCGACTGTGCGAGGTGCTGGGCCTCGACCCGGACCCGCGATGGGCCACCAATGCCGACCGCCTGGCGCGGCGGAGCGGGGTGATCGACCGCCTGGCCACCGTGGTCGCCCGGTGGCGGCGGGACGACCTGGTCGAGGCGCTCGTGGCTGCCGACGTGCCGGTCGGTCCGGTCAACCGGGTCGGCGATTCGGTCGCCATGCTGCGGCGGGCGCACGCTGGCGCGTGGGACGTGGAGCTGGATGGCATGCGGCTGGCGCCCGCGCCCATCCTGGTCGACGGCGCGCGAACCCCGGTTCGCCATCCTCCACCGCGGCTGGGCGCCCACACGGAGGCCGTTCTGCACGACCTGCGCTAGCGCCGGGGGAGTGGGTTGGAGCGGGAGACGGGGATCGAACCCGCGACATGCAGCTTGGAAGGCTGCCGCTCTGCCAACTGAGCTACTCCCGCCCGAACTTTGCCAGTTCCACGCTCAGCTGGAGCGTTTACTGGTTCCGAGCGGCCGGAGGACTTCCCCACAGCGCACCTAAGAGCGTATCACGCCGAGGAGTGACCGCCGGGCACGGCCACTCCGCGCTCGCGACGTTGAGCGCATAACCGTCTGACGCATGGCGCGGAATGTCGCCACGACCCCGCTTCTCGCGAGGTGGGCCTTCCACCTGGTGACACGGAAAAGGGCGACCGCCATCTCGGTGCTCATGTGCTCCCGCCCGTGCATGCCACCGTCGTGAAGACGACCTCCGGCTCCTCCTCGTCCACCCCGACGTTGTCGCTGACCTTCGCCGCCGCCCACAGCTCGCGACCTTGATGACCGCGCCCGATGCTGAAGAGTCGCGCGATGGAGGGTTTGCCGGCGGCGATCTGCTCGATGGTTGCCACCATCTCGGCGTAGTCCAGATAGCCCGAGTCGACAGGTGGGTATGCCCTGGCCGGCTCGGCGCCCGAACTGAGCACGAATAGGGCGCTCATGACAGCGACGGCAACGCTGCGGCTCACCGGGGCGCCTCGTAGGGGAAGGTCAGCTCCTCGCCGCTAAGGATGTGGAGCAAGGTAAACTCCGGCTCCGAATCT
>JAHWJN010000002.1 GCA_019348395.1 Chloroflexota bacterium | reverse complement strand
CTTCCGATCTGAGCCGCCAGGCGGCCGCGGCGTCGGACGAGCCTCCACCGAGCCCGGCCTCCGCGGCGATCCGCTTCTCGAGGGCGAGGCAGGCAAGGTCCGGCGCCCCGTCGAGCCCCGCCACCAACCCGCGCCAGGCAAGGTTGCGATGGTCGAGCGGCAGGCCCGCCGCGCCGTCACCCTCGACGCGGAGGCCGCTGCAGCCCGGCATCAGCAGGAGCCGATCGGCGAGCTCGAGAAGCACGAAGATGCTGTCGAGCTCGTGGCGGCCATCGTCCCGGCGGCCGGTGACGCGCAACCCGAGATTCAGCTTGGCCGGCGCGTCCAGGCGCAGGGGGACGCTCACAGTGGCCCGAGCTCGCCGGTCAGGCAGGCCCACTCCTCCACGCTCAGGGTCTGGGGGCGTCGGTCGGGGGTCACAGCACACGCGGCCAGCGCGCGCTCAACGGCCTCGCGATCCACCGGCAGCTCGCGGGTCAGCCGGTTGTGGACCTGCTTGCGACGCTGGCGGAAGGCGGCCTGCACCACTCGGTAGAACGGCTCTCGCCCTTCGCCGACCGGCACCACCGGCTCGGAACGCCGGCGCAGACGCAGCACCGCGGAGTCCACCTTCGGCTCGGGCTCGAAGGCGGCCGCCGGGACGCGCGTGATCACCTCGGCGCTCGTGATGTTCTGGACGAAGGCCGACAGGTAGCTCATCTGTCCGGGCGGCGCGGCCACGCGCTCGGCGACCTCCAGCTGCACGAGAAGCACGGTGAGATCGGGCGGACGATCGCCCTCGAGGAACGTGTGCAGCAGGGGGCTGGTGATGTGATACGGAATGTTCGCCACCAGCTTGAAGCGCTGGCCCAGGAAGCACTCGCGCGGGTGGATGGTCAGTGCGTCGGCCTCGATCAGCTCGAAGCGATCGACCCCGTACAGCTCTTGCCGCAGGTACTCGGCCAGCCTCGGGTCGAGCTCGACTGCCAGGACCGATGCGCCGGCCGCGAGCAGCCGCCGGGTGAGCACCCCGAGCCCGGGGCCGATCTCGACGACGCGGTCGCCCGGCTGCAGCTCGGCGGCGGCCACGATCGCATCCAGCGCCTCCGGGTCGGTGAGGAAGTTCTGGCTCAGGCTCTTCCGCGGTCGCAGCCGCTCGGCACCCATGAGCCGCCGGAGCTGACCGGGCGTCGGCGGGGCGAGCCGCTCGGGCGCCAGCGGGTCGCTCACCCGGTCGTCCCCAACCACGGCAGCGAGAGGTTCGGAATCGCCTCCAGCGCCGAGTCGGCGCGGTCACCGGCGACGTACCGGAACCCAGCGGCGGCCCCGATCATGGCGCCGTTGTCGGTGCACCACGCCGGCCGTGGCACGAGCAATGAACGTCCCTCGGCCTGCAGCCGTTCCTGCAACGTGGCGCGCAGCAACCGGTTCGCGGCAACGCCGCCTCCCAGCGCCACCGCGGCCACGCCGTGGTCGATCGCGGCGGCGACGGTCTTCGTGGCGAGCGCGTCGACGACCGCCTCCTCGAATGCGGCAGCCAGCCCGTCGACGGGAATGGCGTCTCCACGGTCCCGGTATCCCTCCACCGCGCGCAGCACCGCGGTCTTCAGCCCGGAGAAGCTGAAGTCGTAGCGTCCCTCGGTCCGCGCGCGGGGAAAGCGGGTGGCGGCCGACGCCCCCTCGGCCGCCTGAGAGATGGCCGGGCCGCCGGGATACGGCAGTCCGAGCAGCCGGCCGACCTTGTCGAACGCCTCGCCGGCCGCGTCATCGACCGTCTGACCGAGCAGGGTGTACCGCCCGTGGTCATGCATGAGCACGAGCTGGGTGTGGCCGCCGCTCACCACCAGACAGAGCAGCGGAAACGGCGGCTCGGCCGGCATCGGCTCGTCCGCGGCCGCTTCGGTGAGCCAGTTCGCGTAGATGTGGCCCTCGATGTGGTTGACGCCGACTAGCGGCAGGCCATGCACCGCGCTGAAGGCCTTGGCCACGTTGACGCCGACGAGCAGCGAGCCGATGAGGCCCGGTCCGTAGGTGACCGCCACCGCGTCGAGATCGGCCCAGCCGGTGCTCGCCTCCTCGAGCGCCGCCTCGACGGTGGGCACGATCCAGCGCAGCTGCTGGCGCGCCGCCACCTCCGGCACGATGCCGCCCGTCGCGGCGTGGAGCGCGACCTGGGTCGCCACCTGGTTCGCCTCAATCCGCCGCCCGCCGACCACGACCGCCACGCCGGTCTCGTCGCAGGACGATTCGATGGCCAGGATCCGCGGACCGCTCATCCCGCCAGCCTCCGACGCTCGGCATCGACGAGGGCGCGCAACGCCGGATCCGCGAGATCCGGCGTGGTCATGATGAGGGCGTCCTCCCCGTCGTCGGTGTAGTAGCGGTGCCGGCGGCCGGCGATCTCGAACCCGAACTGCCGGTAGAGCGCCTGCGCCGCCTGGTTCGAGACGCGAACCTCGAGCGTCATGCGCCGCGCCCCGATGGTCACGCTCAGCTCGGCGAGCTTGAGCAGCAGCTGGCGGCCGATTCCCTGCCGGCGCCAGTCGGGGTGGACGCCGAAGGTGGTCACGTGCGCCTCGTCGACCATGAGCCACACGCCCGCGAAGCCGACCACGCGATCGCCGGCGCGTGCCACGAGGTAGCGCGCCAGCCGATTGCCGCGCAGCTCCTGCTCGAAGGCATCGGCGGGCCACGGCGTCTGGAAGCTGAGCCGCTCGATCTCGTGCACGGCGGCAACGTCATCGAACCGCATCGGGCCGACCACGATTCGCGCCGTCAACGCCATCGGACCACCTCCGTGCCGGTCGACTCGACGTCGCGTGGCGCCCGCAGGTAACGCGGTTCGAGGCGGCGCAGGTCGTCGCCGGACGGGTCCGCGGCGAGCCGCTCGGCCGCCATCCGCGCGATGGTGGCCGCGGCGCGAGGTGCCGTGGCGTTGCGGATGCCGAAGGCATCCACGAGCTCGGCCGGCGCCACCACCGGCCGGTCTCCGATCCGCTCGACAAGCAGGTCGCGGTCGGCGATCGCCGGCTGCGGCTCGCCGCGCAGGTGGACAAAGGCCTCCCGTGCGCCCGAACGCACCGTTGCCGCGACCGCGTCGGGCTCGGCGGCCAGCCACGCCTCCATGCTTGGCACACCCACCACGGGGAGGTGCAGCGCCAGCGCCAGGCCCTTCGCCAGGGCCATCGCCACGCGCAGGCCCGTGAACGAGCCCGGGCCGGCACCGACCGCCACCGACGAGGCGGCGCCGAGTCGCCGGCCGTGTCGATCGAGGAGCGCCAGCAGGCGCGGCAGCAGCGCGGACGACTGGCGCTGGGCGGAGCTCCACGCCTCATCGCCGATCAGGGTCCCGTTCGGCTCGGCGAGCGCCACCGAGAGGTCGGTGGAAGTGCCGTCGATGGCGATGATCACGATGCAAGGTCCCCCACCCGGCGGGCGAGTCGCTCGTGCGACGCGCCGTGCGCGCTCCAGCGCAGGGTCCGCTCCCCCTCGCCGGCCCCGGGCATGAGCTCGATCTCCAGCCGCTCGGGCGGCAACCAGCCAGTGAGCCGGTCTGCCCACTCGATGACGGTCACCCCGTCCACCTGCCGCTCGTCGAGCAGGCCGGCGGCGACCGCCTCCTCGGGATCGCCGAGCCGGTACGCGTCGATGTGGTACATCCGCAGCCGGCCCGGGTGCTCGTTCATGAGGATGAAGGTCGGGCTGTTGACGACGCCGATGACCTCCAGGCCGTCGGCCACGCCCTTCGCCAGCTGCGTCTTGCCGGCGCCCAGCGGACCGATGAGGGCGAGCACCGTTCCGGGATTCGCGGCGCGCCCGAGGGCGCGGCCCAGGGCGCGCGTCACCTCGACGTCCGTACTCGACCACTCGCCGCCACGAATGGCGGCGGTGCTGTTCGGGTGCATGGCGAGCAGTATAGGAACGCGTGCGTCAGCCGCCCGACAGCCGCTCCGCCGCCTCGAGGTTGGCCAGGGGCACCACCGCCGTCAGCCCGTCGTCGAAGCGGACGACGCCCGAGCGGGCCGTGGCGGCGGGCGTGGCGTGGAGCCCGGGCAGGACGCGAACGAGCTCTCCGCTCAGGCCGGCATACGGCCGCCGGTGCGCCAGGACCCGATCGCCCGGGCGTGGGAACGTTCGTCTGGCGGGCGGCGGCGCCGCGTCGTAGACGTACAGCTCGGCGGATTCCCCGAACAGGCTGGCGACGTGGCCGTCGTGCGCGGCGAACCAGGAGAACAGGTCCGGGTCCAGTCCGACCTTGCCGAACCCCTCGAGCAGCAGGATGGCGAGGTCGCCGCGCTCGCCTCCGATCTCGCGGCGCCGTCGCTGGGTGGCCTCGAAGTCGCGCAGCTCCTTGTCGAGCACACCGCCGAGGACGATGCCGGCGACGCCCATGGCCCGCGCCCGGGTGAGTGTCTCGGCGGAAGCGCGCGAGCCACCCACCAGGATCCGCCCGGTGGTCGCGACATCGATCGCGCCGGCGCGCAGCTCATCGCCGGGGCCGTGGACCGCCACCCTCAGCTCACCGTGCACGGCGCCGCCGCTTCCGCCGACACCGGCGACCCGTGCCCCGGTGACGCGAATCTCGATCGCCTCCGGTGAGACCCCCGTCACCTCACCGCGCACGTGGCCGAGGATCGGTTCGGTGCCGAGCAGCGGGGCGACCAGCGCCGAGCCGTCGATCGCGTCGTAGCCCAGGAAGAGGCAGTCGTCCGGGACGCGGACCTCGCGACCGCGACCGTCGCTCGCCAGCAGCTCCCCGGCCGACAGGACGCTTCCCGGAGTGACGACCACGCACGCCGCCGCGGCACCGGCGGACCGACGCAGCGCGCCGGCGACGGGCACGGCACGCCCCTCGCCGGGGGGCCGCCTGGTGGCGAGAACCTCCGCTGGCTCGACGGCGTGGCCCTCGTCGACGAGCGGTCGGGCGCCCACCGGCAGGCGGACGCGGTGGACGACGCTCATGCGATTCGCTCCACCCCGGGCGGCGTCTCCCGGGACAGGGCCTCGCGCCACGAGGCGAGCATCGCCCGCCGATCGTCGCCGCGGCGCGGCAGGGCGATCGGCACGCCGCGGGCGTCGAGCACGAGGCCGAGCGCACCACCGGTTGCGAGGGCGGCGATTCGTGGAGAACGGCGCGCACTGCCCAGGCCGACCCCGTCGCCGAGCTCGATGTGGACTTCGGCCTGCTGGCCCCGGCCCAGCGGCACGACCTGCAGCTGCCCGCCACGCACCTCGATCGGCTGCGACGTGGGCCATCCGGGGCGGTGGACCGTCACGCGCATCGCGAGCCGGCCCAGCTCCCCGCCGCGGGTCACCACGGCCGTGCCCAGCGGCGCGAGGAGATCATCGGCAAGCAGTGCCATTCCTTCGCGGATCTCGTCGTCGGGGAGGGAGCCGAGCGGCGCGAGGAGCCCGGCCGCGTCGATCGCGAGCTGGGTCACGCCGACAGGCCGGACGCCGTCGAGCAGCATCCGTGCCGCGTGCGGCGCCGATGGCGCGCCCGCGATCGATCGTCCGCCCCCGATCAGCAGGTCCAGCCCGGATGGCGGTCCCTCTTCCAGCATCCCGGCCAGGGCCACGACGGTCGCGGCGTGTGTCGCCGACAGGTCCTCCGGCGTCTGCGGCATGGTCGACGGACGGGCGCGGAGCGTCTGGAGCAGGTCCGCCACGGCCGACTCGTCCCCCGCGTCGCCGGCCAGTCGCGCGACCCGCGCCGCCGCGCCCGGCAGCGCTGCCAGGCCGCCGAGCCCGCCGCGCGCGTGGACCCGGCTGACGACGGTTCCGTCGGACTCCGACAGGGCCCGGAGGGCGGCCCGGGCGCCGACATCGACGGCCAGGATGCGCATGCGCGATGCGGCCGCCAGGGCGCCGACGGCACGTGGCAGGGCCACCGTGGCCAGCTGCGTCTCGTCCTCGCCGGCGAGGGTGCTGCGCAGGACGGCCAGCAGCCGCTCGCGAACGCGCGGCAGCTCCTCCCGCCGGGGATCCGGCCGCGGGTTGTCGGCCACGATCGTCGCTCCGGACTCGAACAGCTCCGCGACGTCCTCGGAGAGCATCGTTGACCCGGCCCAGATCACCGGCCCGCCGCCTGGGCGACGGGCCGAGGCCACGAGCGCCGCGGCCTCGAGGGCCCGCTGGCTTCGAGCGTCATCGAAGCCACCGGCCAGCAGCCAGGCGTCGACCTCGGCCGCCTGCAGGATCGCGAGCCGATCGGCCAGACGCCGGCCGTCGTCCAGTGTCACCGTCTCGACCACCTCCCACCCGGCCGCCTCGGCGGCACGCCGCGCGCTGCCACCCGACAGCTCGCGAGATACCGCCACGACGGCAATCCGTCCCGGACGGCGCGGCGTGTGGCTCTCGATGCGGTTGGCGCCCGCGATCAGCGCCTGGAGCCGGTCGACCAGGCGAGCATCCGCCGATCGCGCCAGCTGCTGGGCGAGCGCACCGCGAAGCTCATCGTCGCCCCAGGCGCTGGGTTGCGCCACATGGGCCACGAGGCGCCATCGACCCCGCGCCTTGGCGACGACGCCTGCCTTCGTCCAGGCGGAGCCGACATCGATCAGCAGCGCGAGCTCCGCATCCACCCGCGCGGTCATCGGCCCACCCCAAGCCACTCGAACAGAAGAAAGCCGATGCGATCGACGAGGAGGATCAGGCGCGAGAAGAGCAGGTAGCCGAGCCAACCGCCGATGCCGGCCAGCAGCAGCCATCGCCCGACGCTCACGGCGATTCCGATGCCGCGCCCGCGCGGGCCGCCGTGCAGGAAGCTGAGCAGCACCAGTGCGGTCACCACGGCCGCCGCGATGCCGATCCCCGTTGCGAGCCCGGTGTCGCCGGGGACCGGTGCCGTGACGACCAGCTGCGGCAGCAGCGTGCCCACCACTGCCCCGACCAGTGCGAAGGCGGCGAGCGCGCCGATTGCGATCGACAGCGGCACGGCGGTGACCGGCCGCGGCAGCCACGGGACCCCTGCCGCCGAGCCGACGAGGGCGAGGGCCAGCCAGAGTTCGGGTCGCCCTCCCGGATCGGCGACGAGCGGGGCGAGCAGCCAGGGAACCAGCACCTCGGTCACCGCCACCAGGGCCAGAAACCCTGTCAGCAGACCGGCGAACAGGTGCTGGGTCCAGCCGAACGCCCGGCGTTCGCCGAACATGCCGCCGAGCACGATCAGGGTCATGCCGGCAGCCACCCAGGTCGCCATGACGTCCGCGCCGTCCGTCCCGAAGAACCCGTTCACCGCGCGCTCTCCGCGCCCCTCGGCCGAAGCAGCGGCCCGGCCAGCGACTGCGCCAGCAGCAGCACGGCGGCCAGGATCCCCACCACCAGCGCCGCGACCGACGGACCCTCGTCCGGCACGAGCCGTTGTCCATTCTCGAGGTCGACCGAAGCGCGGTAGGCCGCGCCGTCCCGCGGCGTGGCGACGAGTGCCTCGAGCTGGCCGGTGGCGGTGTAGGGAATCAGCTCCGGCAGCAGGACGGTGGGTGCCACGGCGAGGATCGGCACGTCGTCGACGCGCGGCGCGACCTGCTCGACCCAGCTGCGCGGCCCGAGGTCGTTGCCGCCGACGACCAGGATCGCGTCGACCCGGTCGAACCCGCCCTCGGCGATGCCACGGCCGAACGCGGTGTCGTCGATCGGCTCCGGGAACTCGCGGGTCAGCTGCACGAGCGCGGCCTCGGCGCCGGGCAGAAAGCCGAAGTCGGCGAGTCGGCGGGGATTCACGTCGGCCCGGGCGAGCCGGCCCAGCTCGGCCACCGCGAGGGCCCGACCCTCCGGCGTGAGGCTCACGAACGCGAGCTGCCCGCCACGGTCGAGCAGGTCGGCCAGCAGCACGCGGACCGTGGGCCGGATCTCGGCATACGTCCCGAGGTCGGCGTCGAACGCGACCAGGATGCCGGACTCCTCGGGCAGCCCGTCGAGCGCATCGCTCCAGCGTGCGCTCACCGTCTCGTCACCGGACTCCAGCCGCAGCACGTCATCGAGCGGCAGCAGTATCGCCACCGCCAGCAGCGCCACGAGGACCAGCGGCGCGCCCCGGTGGAGCAGCGCTCGCTTACTCATCGGCCCCGCCGATCCCGAGCACGGTCCGAGCGGCGACCACCGCCGCGACGAGCGCGATCCCGATCAGGAGCCCACGGAGCACTGCGCCGATCGGCACGAGCAGCGTCCAGCTCGCGGCATCGGCCAGCCATGCGCCCACCGTCCCGCCCAGCGGCAGCAGCAGGACGAGCGTCACCATCGCGACGCCGACGAGAACGTACGCCTCCGGGCGCCGCGCCGCCACCGACCGACGCGACGCGGCCAGCGTGCTGACGAAGAGGAGCCCGAACAGGCTGGCGCCGATGGGTACGATGAGCGCCGCCACCATCCATCCGACCGCGGGGTCCGCCGCGCCCTCACCCCCGGGGCGAAGGCCCGCCACCAGGACGGCGGCCATGCCCCCGATCACCAGCACGGCGCCGACGGGGTCCCCACGCCGCCGCCACAAGTCCCCACCGCGTCGCAGGGCCAGCGACGCCACCCCTGCCAGTGCGGCTCCGGCCGCCACCAGGATGGCCGCGCGCACCACGAGATCGGCCAGCTCGGCGAGCGAGGAGTTCACCACGAGGGCGTCGGCGAGCAGCAGCAGCCCGACGACGAGGACGAGCGCCGCGAGGCCCGGATGCCTCACCGGCGCTCGATCCCCAGCAGGTCGGCCGGATCGAAGCCGACGGCAAAGCCGAGGATCGCGCCGACCGCGAGCGCGAGCACGGCGAGCCCGATCAGACGGTTCGCTGCCAGCACCGCCGTGCGCTCCACCACGTCAGCGCGCAGGTCCGCGGGAGCCTGGTACAGCTCCGGGCCGATGAGCGCGGCCGGCGACGCCAGCAGCAGGGTCGGGGACTGCGCCGCCTCCGCGCTGCCCGATGTGAGCGAGCCGGCCCCCGCGCCCAGGCCTTCGAGATGAAGCTGTGCCTCCTCGCGCAGGCTCCCGAACGCGAACGCGGCTGCGGGGCGGGCGGTCGTCGTCAGCGCCAGGCCGGCGGGCACCGAACGTCCCTCGCCCACGAACACCGTCCGCGATCGCACACTCCGCTCGCGGGTGGCCGTGCTCGCATGAGCCGATTCGACGGTGGCCGCCGCGGCGGCGGCGGCGAACGGGTCGTTGGTGAGGACGCGAAGCGGCACGCCGCTGCGGGCGGCGGCTCGTCCGACGTGGCCGAGCAGCGGGAGCGCGGCAAGCGTCTGCAGCCGGGCCGTCGCATCGGTGGCCCGGGCAAGACCGGCGGTCCCGAGCGAGACCACGGCGTCGGTGCCGGCCTCCGCGGCGAGCGCCATGGCACGCCCGATGCCGGCAAGGCCGCCGGTGTCGCGAGTCGTCCAGCGGCTCACCGGCCGCGCGATGAGCTGCAGGAGGACGAGGAGGACGCCCAGCACGACCAGGGTCGGACCGATCTCGAAGCGCAGCGCCGAGCGACCCAGGATCTCTCCGACGAACCGGATCAGGCCGCCGAGCAGATCACCTGGATCGGACATCGTGGTCCTCGCCGGCGTCGAGTGCCTCGATCAGCGCATCGAGTGGTCGCTCCTGTGACAGCAACCGTGCCGCACCGCTCATCCCGGCTGCGCCGAGCAGCGGGCCGACCGCGGCGCCGAGATCCGCGAGCAGCGGCGCGAGCGGCCGATGCGCATCCGCGAGCAGCCGCGCCGGGGCATCGAGGCCACGACGTCGGAGGCGGGACGCCAGCCGTCGCTCGGGCGTCGGACTCATGCCGCCGGGCTGCCGGCGTGGACGAGCGCGGCACGGACCGCCTCGGTCTCGTGGGCATGGATGGTGGTGACCACGACCGACTCGAGCGGCGCGTCGGTCGTGCGCAGCGACTCGATCAGCAGGCGCGCGGCGTCGTCGACCGTGAAGGCGCCGAATTCGATGCCCGGCAGCGCCACGGCGATGCGGCGAAGCTGGAGTGGCACTGCGAACGCCAGCGCGGCCCGGACGGCCGCGGTGAGCCGCTCCGGGTCGGGGATGCGATCGTGCCCGACGGCCACCGCGTGGATGACGTAGCCCGCCGCGAGCGACCCGGCGTGCGTGACGATCGCCATTCCGGTCGGCACCGGACCCTGGTCGACCGCAGCCCGCTCGATCTCCTCCCCGCCGTGACGCTTGACGGCCGCGGCCGGCCCGGCGGTCATGAAGAGGGTCTCGGTCGCCGACACCACCAGGGCATCGACCTCCAGCTCAGCGAGGTCTCCCTGCCAGACGTCGATCTCGATCGGTGGAGCCATCGGTGCCCTTCGTGCGCTCCGGCCGCGTCCGACCGATCACTCCGCCCCGAGATGGAGTCGGGGCAGCCGATCGCGCAGCGCGGTCGTGACCTCGTAGTTGATCGTCCGCCGCTCCTCGGCGACCTCGTCCGCGGTGATCCGCGCCCCCGCCTGCTCGCCGATGAGGACGAACTCGTCGTCGTAGGTTACACCAGCGATCTGGCCCAGATCGACGGTCAGGCCGTCCATGCTCACCGCGCCCACGATCGGCGCGCGCTGTCCGCGAACCAGCACGGATCCGTTGTTGGCGTGGGAGCGCGGCCAGCCATCGCCGTAGCCGATCCCCAGCGTGGCGATCCGGGTCGCCCGCCGCGCCCGGAAGCGCAGCCCGTAGCCGATCCCCTCACCGGCGGCCAGCTCGAACAGCCGCAGCGGGCGCGCCCGCAGGCTGAGCGCGGGGCGGAGCGGACCGAGGTCCGTGGTCGCGTGCACGCCGGCCGGCAGCAGGCCGTACAGCATGATCCCCGGTCGCACGGCATCGGCGAGCCCGCCGACGCCGGCCAGGATCCCCGAGCTGGCGCTGACGTGGACCAGGCCCGGGTCGATGCCCGACGAGCGCATCGTGTCGAGCGTCCGGGCCAGTCGCACGATTTGCTGATCGGTGTGGGCGTCGTCCTCCCCGGCGACCGCCAGGTGGCTCATCGTGCCGGCCAGCCACAGCCGGGAGCTGCGCGAGATCGACGTGGCCAGCGACACCGCATCCTCCGCGCCGATCCCCTGCCGTCCGAGCCCGGTGTCGATCTTCAGATGGACGCCGATGCGCCGGTCACCGGCGGCCGTCTCCAGCCACTCCACGACTCGACGGTCGTAGGCGATCGGCTCCAGCTCCAGCGCCGCCACGTCGGCGGCCTCCTCGGGGCCGATCCCCCACAGGAGGAGGATGGGCACCTCGATCCCCGACTCGCGCAGCCGGCGGGCCTCGCCGACCGTCGCGACCGCCAGGCGCTCGACGCCCGCACCCACGAGCGTGGCGGCGACCGCCACGTCCCCGTGCCCGTAGGCGTTGGCCTTGACGACGCCGATCACCGCGGCGTCACCGACCGCCCCACGGATCGCCGCGAGGTTGTGCCGGATCGCGGCATGGTCGACCTCGATCCAGGCCCGGTGCGGGCTGCGGGTCGAGCTCATCAGCCGCGGCCGGTCCGGAGTCGCTCCATCGCTTCGGGAAGGTGGGAGGCGATGTCGGTCGCCATCGCCCCGGCGCGTCCCAGCCGGTCGGCGACCAGGAGTCCGGCGGCCCCGTGGATCGCCACGCCGCAGGCCGCCGCCTCGAGCGGCCCGGCGCCGCCGGCCAGCAGCGCGCCGATCGCCCCGGCCAGGACGTCACCGCTGCCCGCGGTCGCGAGGGCCGGGGTGGCGACGTCGGAGCGCAGCACCGTGCCGTCCGGCGCCGCCACCACGGAGTGAGCACCCTTCAACACGACAACCTGCGCCCAGTCGCGCGCTGCCTCGAGCGCCGCAGCGCCCCGTCGATCGTCGTCGTCGTCCGGCGCGTCGGCGCCGGTCAGTCGGGCGAACTCGGCCGGATGCGGGGTCAGCACCAGCGTCGCGCGGATCCCCCGCCACCACCGCGAGCCGGCGGCGAGGGCGTTCAGGCCGTCCGCGTCCACCACGGCCGGAATGCGCAGCGCTTCCACGAGCTGGCGCGTGCGGCGCTGGGTGGCCGGCTGGCGGCCCAACCCGGGCCCGATCACGGCGGCGTCGAAGCCCGGCGCCTCGCTCGTCACCCGCCGCCAGCCGCCGGGCGCGATCAGCCCCGGCGCCTCCTCGTCCAGCGACATCCACGTCACCTCCGGAACGCGGCCGGCGAGCCGCTCGACGACCGAGTCCGCTGCGGCGATCCGGACGACCCCGGCTCCGGCGCGCATGGCGCCGAGCGCGGTGAGCAGGGCCGCGCCCGGATAGTCGATCGAACCCCCGACGACGAGCACGCGACCGAACGTTCCCTTGTGCGCGCGATCAGGCCGCGCGGGCAGATGCTCCGCGACCCAGGCGTCGCTGATCATCCCGACGCTCATCGCGGGTGGCCGTCCGGCGGGTGGGGCCGATGGGCCACCGCCACGGCGACCGCCATCCGGCGCTCATGCGAGATGGAGACGCTGACCTCGTCGAGGCCCATGGCCTGAGCGCGGCGCGCGGCGCGCGCGTGCAGCGTGACCCGGGGGGCCCCGGCACGATTCGGCAGGATCTCGATCTCTCGCCAGCCGACGCCCCGCACGCCGAGTCCCAGGACCTTGCTGATCGCCTCCTTCGCCGCCCAGCGCCCGGCAATGCGCTCGACGCGCCGGCCACAGTAGCGTTGCTCGCTCTCGGTCAGGACCCGGGTCCGGAAGCGGTCCGGAAAGCGTCCGAGGACGCCCACGATGCGGTCGATGTCGATCAGGTCGATGCCGATCTCGTGGCGGCTCATCGGGAGGGCCGGGCCGCCCTACTCGACCGTGACCGACTTGGCCAGGTTCCTCGGCTGGTCGACGTCGGTGCCCCGGGCCACAGCAATCTCGTAGGCGAGAATCTGCAGCGGCAGGACGGCGATCACCGGGCTGATGGCCTCGGGTGTCTCCGGCACGTAGATCACGTCCTGCGCGTAGTGATCGATCTGATCGTCGCCCTCGGTCGCGATCGCGATCACCGGCGCCGAACGCGCGCGTGCCTCCGCCACATTGCTGGCCACCTTCTCGTAGATCGCGCCCTGGGTGGCGATCGCCACGAGGGGCGTCTCCGGATCGAGCAGCGCAATCGGTCCGTGCTTGAGCTCGCCGGCGGCATACCCCTCGGCGTGGACGTAGCTGAGCTCCTTGAGCTTCAACGCCCCCTCCATCGCGATCGGGAAGCCGACGCCACGACCGATGAAGATGAAGTCCCGGGCGCCGGCGAAGCGCTGCGCCAACTTCTTGATCTGCGGCGCGAGCTTGAGCGTCTGCGCCGCCAAACGGGGCAGCGTCCGAAGCGCCAGTCCGTAGGTGCGGATCCGGTTCGACGGCATGGTGCCGCGCAGGCCTGCGAGGTGAAGCGCGATCATCTGCAGCACGAGCACCTGCGTCACGAACGCCTTGGTGCTGGCGACGGCGATCTCCGGGCCCGCCTGCAGGTAGCAGACCGCGTCCGCGGCACGGGTGATGGCGCTGCCGACGACGTTGGTGACGACCACGATCGCCGCACCGCGCTCGGCGGCGAGCTTCAGTGGCGCGAGGGTGTCAGCCGTCTCGCCCGACTGGCTGACGCCGATGACGAGGGTCCGCTCGTCGAGCGGTGGCGGGCTGTACCGCATCTCCGATCCGACCTGCATCGTGGCAGGGATGCCGACCCACTCCTGGATGAGGTAGGCGGCGACGTGCGCGGCGTAGCTTGCGGTTCCGCACCCGACGATGTAGACGCGGTCGATCTCGCGCAGCCGATCGGCGACACCGTCCAGCTCGGTCAACCGGACCGATCCATTGGCCGCGACCCGGCCGCGCAGCGACTCCTGGATGGCGTGCGGCTGCTCGTAGATCTCCTTGAGCGTGAAGTGTGGGAATCCGCCCTTCTCGGCGGCCTCGATGTCCCAGCGAATTTCCGTCGTGTCGCGCTGGACCTCGGTGCCGTCCAGCGACAGGATGCGCGTGCCCGTGGGGGTGACGTCCGCGATGTCGCCCTCGTGCAGGATGACGACGTTCTTGGTGTGCTCCAGGATGGCCGGCACGTCGCTGGCCAGGAAGCCCTCGCCGTCACCGAGTCCCACGATGAGGGGCACGTTCATGCGGGCGCCGACGATCCGCTCCGGATGGTCGGTGTGCATGACGCCGATGGCGTAGGCGCCCCGCACCTCGCCGAGAGCGGCGCGGACGGCCTCGACGAGGTCGCCGTGGTACTTCGTCTCGATCAGGTGGGCCAGCACCTCGGTATCGGTCTCGGAGATGAACCGATGACCCTCTGCCACCAGGCGAGCCTTGATCTCGACGTAATTCTCGATGATGCCGTTGTGGATCAGGGCCAGTTGACCGGTGCAGTCGGCATGCGGATGGGCGTTCGTGTCGTTCGGAAGGCCATGGGTCGCCCAGCGCGTATGGCCGATGCCCGGACCGCCGGCCGGGGTGTCGCCGTTGAGATGCTCGGTCAGGTTGGTGAGCTTGCCGGCCTTCTTCTCGATGAAGACTTTGCCGTTGGCGGTCATCACCGCGATCCCGGCCGAATCGTAGCCGCGGTACTCGAGACGGCGCAGCCCTTCGATCAGGATCGGCGCGGCGTCACGTGGGCCGACGTATCCGACGATGCCACACATGGAACCCTCCTCGCCGATCCCGGCGCTAGTTCAGTCGTGCCTCGGCGAGCGTGGCGAGCTCGCGCGCGATCTCGTCGATCTCTCCGGCGTCGTCACCCTCGACCATGATTCGAATCTTGGGCTCGGTTCCGGAAGGACGCACCAGCACGCGTCCTCGCTCCCCCATTCGGTCGGTGGCCCGCTCGATGGCGGCCACGAACTCGGTGTCCTCTCGCCAGGCGTCCCGACGGGCGACGGCTGAGTTTATCACCACCTGCGGCAGCCTCGGAATCCGCGACACGAGCTCGGAAAGGCGCTCGCCGCTGGCCCGGACCGATCGCACCAGCTCGATGGCGCTCAACAGCCCGTCGCCGGTCGACGAGCGGTCGCGAAAGATGATGTGGCCGGACTGCTCCCCGCCGAGCACCGCGTCCTCGCGCTCCATCGCCTCGAAGACGTGCCGATCTCCCACCGGGGTCCTGACCATCCTGCCTCCCGCCTGCGTCACGACCCGCTCCAGGCCGCCATTGCTCATGACGGTCGTGACCAGCAGGTTGTTGCGCAGCCGGCCCGACGCGAGCCGATCGAGCGCGCAGATGCCCATGATCGCGTCGCCGTCGACCAGGGTCCCGGTCTCGTCAGCAGCGATCAGCCGGTCGGCGTCGCCGTCGAAGGCGAACCCGATGTCGAGGCCGGCCGCGGCGACCGTCTCCGCCAGCCGCTCGGGATGCGTCGAGCCGCAGCCCTCATTGATGTTCGTGCCGTCGGGCGCATCGAAGAGGACGGTCACCTTGGCTCCAAGGGATCGGAAGAGGTCCGGCGCAATCGCCGAGGCCGAGCCGTTGGCGCAGTCGATCGCCATCCGAAGGCCGGTGAAGGCGTCGCCGGCCGCGTCGACCAGCGATCGTCGATAGGCATCGATCATGGAGCGATCCTCTCGGACGCGACCGAGCTCGTGATTCATGCGCGTGTGGCGCTCGCCATCGACCGCGATGAGGCGCTCGAGCTCGACCTCGACACGGGCGTCGGCCTTCCGGCCGCCGACCACCACCTTCAGGCCGTTGTCCGGTGCCGGGTTGTGCGAGGCCGAGACCATGACGCCGGCCGCCACACGCTCCTGCGCGCTGGCGTGAACCAGACACGGCGTGGTGACGATGCCGAGGTCCAGGACGTCCGTCCCGGTCGCGGCCAGGCCGGCGGCCAGCGCCGCCCCGAGCATCTCCCCCGAGCGCCGGGGGTCCCGGCCCAGCACGACCCGCCCGCCCGGCCCGGCGAGCCGTTCGCCGACCGCGTGACCGAGCCGCACGGCGAGGTCGACGGTGACCTCGCTTCCGACCTCTCCGCGGATACCGTCCGTTCCGAACCGCCCCATCTACGGCTCGGGCGTCGGAGTGGGCTCGGGCGTCGCGGGCGCCACGACCGTCACCGGGATCGATCCCGGACTGATCGCGTCCAGTGAGACACCGGTCGGCAGCCCGACGATGGATGGAGTCAGCGAGTACGTCCCAGGCTCCAGCCCGTTCACGTCGACGATGGGGGTGACCTCGGCGGCGCTCAGCTCCGCGAACGCCGACCCGGGTCCACTGACGGTCACCGACACCTGTTCGAGCCCGGGCAGGCACGCGTTCTCACCCGCACCCTGGCAGACGACCCCGACCACGAACGTCCGGCTCGACACGGATGGCTGGATGCCCACCGTCACCGACGCGACCTCCTCGTCCGGCTCCAGCAGCCGCGTCCCCTCGGGCAGGATGAGATCGAGCTCGAACGTCTCGTCGGCGGAGAGACCGCTCAGGTCGAGCGTCTCGGTCAGGACCTCCTCGATCCCGGTCAGCACGTCGGGGAGGCCCCGCACCGTGACCGTGCTCGGCTCGACGCTGAGCGAGGCCAGGGCGAAGCCCGGGGACGGCGTGCCGGTGATCTGCGGCCGCACGGAGACCGTGCGGTTCGTTTCCACCGCCTGCACGTCGATCTCGACCGTCACGGCGGCCGGGTCCACCGCGACGTTGGCCACCGGCTGTCCGTCGAGGTCGACCGGCTCCAGTGTGACGGTGCGCTCGACGCGGATGCCCGACTCGTCGATCAGGACGCGTGCCACGGCTCGGTCGACCTGCTCGACCAGCGTCGATGCCCCGCGCACCACGACCTCCTCGACGTTCGTCATCGGCTCGCCCACCTCCAGGGACTCCGGAACGGCGCCGTAGTCCACCACGACGGGCACGGACTTGGTCACGAGGCGGTCCACCTCGATGGTGACCGTCGGGGGCTCGCGCCGGACGATCTCCACGCCCTCGACCAGCGAGACGACCTCGACCGGCAGGACCTGCGGCTCGGGCGCGCGGTCCATGTCATAGTCGGAGAGGTCGACCGTCGCCCGGAACGACTCGCTGGTCAGCGTGCCGGTCACGTCGTTCGGGGCGCGGTAGGTGACGTCGACCGCCCCGGGCGTGCCGCTCACCACCGCGGTCTCGGACGGCTGCCCGGTGATGCCGACGGTGAGCTGCACCTGCGATTCGGAGAACGACCCGGAAAAGACGAGGCCGGTGTACAGGACCGTCGCCAGCAGCACGGCCGACAGCTTCAGGTGCCAGTTGCGCAACAGGAACCCCATCTCAGCCCCTCCTCGCCGCGCGTCCGTCGGCGGAGGGCGTCACCACCCGCGCGTCCGGATCGATGGGAGCGTCGTCCGACTCGCTATCCTCCGCCGGGCCGAGGTGCCAGCGGCCATCCACCGAGCGGCGCAGGAACGGAACGGCACGGCGCGGCGCCTGTGGCCGGATGAGGTTGAAGATGCGGCGTCGCAGCTGGGTCTCGGTGAGGTTGCGCTCGATCCGGCCGCGGACCACCAGGCTGATGGAACCGGTTTCTTCGCTCACCACGATGACCACCGCGTCGGTCTGCTCGCTGATGCCGATTGCCGCGCGGTGGCGCGTGCCGTAGCGCTCGGAGTCCAGCACGTTCTGGCTCAGGGGCAGCAGCACGCCGGCCGACGTGATCTCCTCCCCGGACACGATCACAGCCCCGTCGTGCAGCGCCGTGCCGTGGTAGAAGATCGTGACCAGCAGCTCGGCGCGGAGATCCGCGTGGATCGGCACGCCCGACTCCGATGCGAGATCCTGGAGTCCCGTCTCGCGCTCCAGGGCAATGAGGGCGCCGTGCCGCGATCCGGCCAGGATGCGCGCGGCGCGGCTCAGCTCGCGGGCGACGCGCTCGGCACCGGCCACCTCCGAGCTCACGAAGAACCGGTTCACCGACCCGACCCGACCGATCTGCTCGAGAGCTCGCCGCAGCTCCGGCTGGAAGACGACCACCACCGCAAACAGGCCGACCACCGCGGCGGTCTCCATGAGCCGCCGCAGCAGGTCGAAGCCGAACAGGATGGCGGCCAGGTAGACGAGGTACAGGATCGACAGGCCGATCACGATGCGCACCGCCCGGGTGCCGCGGATCAGAATGAAGAGCCAGTAGATGACGATCGCGACCAGCAGGATATCGACGATCGACGTCCAGCTCCCACGGAGATACGTCTCGAAGAAGTCGCGGGCCGTGTCGATCACGATGGCGGGTACTGCCCTGCCGGCTGCGGGAAGAGATTCCTAGGATACCAAGAGCCCCGGCGCGCCGGCCGGGGCCCATCGGTCATGTGTTCGCGTTCGATCGCCTCAGCGCTTCGTGTACTGCGGCGCCTTGCGGGCCCGCTTGAGGCCGTACTTCTTTCGCTCCTTGGCCCGCGGGTCGCGGGTCAGCAGGCCGGCCTCGCGCAGGGCCGGTCGGGCATTGGGGTGTGCGCTCACCAGCGCCCGCGCGATGCCGTGCCGAATTGCGCCGGCCTGGCCCGACACGCCGCCACCGGCGACCAGGACGCTGGCCGAGTATCGGCCCTCGGTCTCGGTCACCCGGAACGGCAGGACGAGAGCGCCCTCCGAGGCGGCCCCGCCGAAGTACTCGGCGGCCGGCTTGCCGTTGACGACGATGCCGCCGTCACCGGGCAGCAGGCGGACCCGCGCGACGGCGGTCTTGCGCCTGCCGGTCCCGTAGACGTAATTGGTGCTCACGCTTGGTCCTCTCCTGTTACAGCTCGACCGTGGTCGGCTGCTGGGCCTGATGCGGGTGCGCGGACCCTGCGTAGACCTTCAGCTTCTTGAACATGGCCCGCCCCAGGCGGTTCTGGGGCAGCATGCCCTTCACCGCCCGCTCGATGACGAGCTCCGGCTTACGCGAGAGCAGCGTCTCGAGGTTCTCGGCGCGCAGTCCGCCGGGATAGTTCGAATGACGGTAGTAGGTCTTCTGGCGCAGCTTGTCGCCGGTGACGCGGATCTTGCCCGCGTTCAGCACGACGACATGGTCGCCGGTGTCGAGATGCGGCGAGTAGATCGGCTTGTGCTTGCCCTCCAGCAGGGTGGCGATGCGTGTCGCCAACCGGCCGAGGGTCTGGTCGGTCGCATCCACGACCCACCAGCTGCGGTCGATCTCGCTCGCCTTGACGGCGTAGGTCTTCACGTTCCCTGCTCTCCGGTCATGCCTTTGGTGGTGGTCGACAGCGCGGTTCGGCGCCGCCGCGGTTGGTTCATTCGGTTGTCGGCTGCATAGACGATGCGCTCCAGCGTCAAGCCCTTGGCCGGCACGACGCGACCCGCCAGGGCCCGTCCGCTCCCGGCCAGGAGCCGATCGACGTCCTCGACCGCCAGGCGTCTCCGCCCGACCGCCAGGAGCACGGCCACGATGCTGCGCACCATGCGGCGGAGGAACGCGTTCGCCGTCACGCGGACCTCGACGAGGTCCCCACGGCGCCTGACGCGCACCTCGGCCACGTGCCGCACCGTGCGACCATGCCCGTCCGCCCCGAGGGACGCGAAGTCGCGCTCCCCGACCATCCGGTTCGCCGCCGCCTGCATGGCGGCCACGTCGAGCGGTTCGTCGATCTCGAGCGTCCGATGTCGATCGAGCGGATGCTTCGCCCCGTTCGCGCGGATCCGGTATCGGTACACCCGCCACCGTGCGTCCCGGCGCGGATCGAAATCCGCCCGTGCCGCGCCCAGCGATCGTACCGCCAGGTCCGGTGGCAGAATCCCGTTCAGCCGTCGCCGCAGCTCCGGCCATCCGCCGTCCGCGCCGTGGCGCGGAACGAAGAACGACGCCACCTGCCCGGTGGCATGCACCCCGGCATCGGTTCGCCCGGCGAGCCGGACTCGCGTCCGCTCGCCCATCAGCCTGTTAAGCGCCTCCTCCAGCTCCCCCTGCACGGTCCGAGCGTTCGGCTGGACCTGCGAGCCGGCGAAGGCCGTCCCGTCGTACTCGATGGTGGCTCGCACGCATCGCTGCGTCCTGGCGACCATCGGGCCGGTATCGGTGGTGTCTCGGTCCGTCCGCTCGCTCAGACGAGCTCGATCTGGACCATCGAGGCCGCGTCCCCCGCACGCTGCCCCAGCTTGACGATGCGGGTGAAGCCCGACGGTCGGTCCGCGTACTTCTCCGCGATCTCGTTCATCAGTTTGTCGACGATGAGCGGCTCGTGCGGCATCCGGCTCACGAGCTGGCGCCGCGCGTGCAGGTCACCCCGCTTGGCGAGGGCGATCATCCCGTCGACCAGGCCGCGGACCTCCTTGGCCTTGGCCTCGGTCGTCTTCACGCGCTCGTAGCGGATCACCGACACGGCGAGGTTGCCGAGCATCGACATGCGGTGCGCGTGCGGCCGACTGAGCTTGCGTCCCGCGACGCGGTGCGGCATGGGCTAGGCCTCCCGGTCCAGCTCGGCCGCCGCCGCCTCGTCGAGCTCGGCGGAGGCCGGGATGTCCGACTCGTCGGTGCTCATCGAGGTCGACTCCGGGCTGATGAAGCCGCGAAGCGCGAGGCGCTCCTTCAGCTCGTCCAGGCTCTTCTGGCCGAAGTTCCGCATGCGCAGGAATTCGTCGTCGGAGAGCGACAGGACCTGGCCGACCTTCGTGATGCTGTTGCGCTTGAGCGAGTTGTAGGCCCGCATCGGCAGGTCGAGCTCCTCGATCGGCGCATCCAGCAGGTTCGCGGACGGACTGCTCGGCGCCTCCTCGGCACCGCCCGTCGCGGGGCGGCCGATCTGCGCGAAGCGCCCGAACTCGCGGACGAGGATATCGGCCGCCTGGCTCAGTGCAGCCTCGGCGGTCGTGGTGGCGTCGGTTTCGATCTCGAGCGTCAGCTTGTCGTAGTTCGTCATCTGGCCCACGCGAGTCTTCTCGACCTGGTAGTTCACGCGTCGCACGGGAGAGAAGATCGCGTCCACCGGGATGACGCCGATCGGCATCTCCTCGGTGTGCTCCGCAGGGCGGTACCCCATTCCCGCCTCGACGGTCAGGTCCATCTCGATGGATCCGGAGTCGGAGTCCAGGGTGAGCAGGACGAGGTCGGGATTCACGATCTCGACGTCGGCCGACTCCGCGATGTCGGCGGCCGTCACCGGGCCGGCGCCGCGCTTGACCAGCTTGAGGGTGAGCGCATGTCGGGCGAACGACCGGAGGCGCAGCTTCTTGACGTTGAGCACGATCTGGGTGACGTCCTCCTTGACGTTCTCGATCGTGCTGAACTCGTGGAAGACGCCGTGGATCTGGATGCCGGTGACCGCAGCGCCCTCGAGGGAGCTGAGAAGGACGCGGCGCAGGGCGTTGCCGAGGGTGACGCCGTAGCCCTCCTGGAGGGGAGTGACCTCGAAGCGGCTCAGGTTGCCTTCGGCGTGCACCTCCTCGATGCGCGGTTCCGGAGGCGTCTGCTGCTGCTGCTGAGGGGTTTCAAGTTCGATCATGGAAAGAAGGTGCTCCTAGCGCGAGTAGTACTCGACGACGAGCTGCTCGTTGAACTCGAGCGGCATCTGCTCGCGCGCCGGTTCGGCGAGGACGGTGCCCGACATGGTCGACGGGTCGGCGCTCAGCCAGTCAGGGACCTGCGCCGCCCGCATCGTCTCGGGGGCCGTCTTGAAGTATTCGCGGTTCCGCCGGCTGTCGCGGACGGTGATTCGGTCACCGACCTTTGTGCCGAAGCTGGCGACGTTGGTCGGACGCCCGTTCACCGCGAAGTGGCCGTGCGTGACCAGCTGACGCGCCTGTGCCCGGCTCGACGCGAGGCCGAGGCGGTAGACGACGTTGTCGAGTCGCATCTCGAGCATGCGCAGCAGGTTCTCCCCGGTCATGCCCTTGCGCTGTTCCGCCTTCTCGAAGTAGTTGCGGAACTGTCGCTCCAGGACCGAGTAGCTCTTGCGGACCTTCTGCTTCTCACGGAGCTGGAGGCCGAACTCGCTCACCTTGCGGCGACGCATGGTGTTCATGCCCGGCGGGGTGCTGCGGCGCTCGAAGGCGCACTTGCGGCTGTAGCAGCGGCTGCCCTTCAGGAAGAGCTTCAGTCCCTCCCGGCGGCAGATGCGGCAGACGGCGTCGGTGTAACGTGCCATGTCGATTCCTCTCCTAGACCCGGCGCCGCTTGGGCGGCCGGCAGCCGTTGTGCGGAATCGGCGTGACGTCGGTGATGGCGGTCACCTCGAGGCCGGCGGACTGCAGGGATCGGATCGCCTGCTCGCGACCGCCGCCCGGACCCT
>JAHWJN010000029.1:2853-11632 GCA_019348395.1 Chloroflexota bacterium | reverse complement strand
CTGGACCGTGCCATGGTCCAGGCGGCCTGGTCTGGCGCGGAGGATGCCGACCTCATCCTCCTGGTCATCGACGCTGCCGCGAAGCTGGGCGAGCGCGTGGAAGCGATGCTCGCGAACATCGAGGGCCGGCCGGAGCCGGTCGTGATCGTGCTCAACAAGGTCGACATCGCCAAGAAGGACGACCTCCTTGCCTACGCATCGCGCCTGTCGGAGCGGCTCAACCCGCGCGCGATCTTCATGATTAGCGCGACCAGCGGAGACGGCGTCGCCGACCTCAAGCAAGCGCTGGCCGACGCCATGCCGCAAGGGCCCTGGCACTTCCCCGAAGACCAGGTTTCGGACGCCACCGACCGCATGCTCGCCGCCGAAGTGACGCGCGAGCAGCTCTACCTCCAGCTCCATGCCGAGCTTCCTTATGCAAGCGCGGTGGAGACGGAAAAATATGAGGAGCGCCGCGACGGCTCGGTCGCCATCCACCAGCAGATACTGGTCGGCCGCGACACGCAAAAAGCGATCGTGCTCGGCAAGGGCGGCGCGCGCCTGAAGCAGATCGGCACCGCCGCGCGCGAGGAGCTCGAACGGGCGCTCAGCGGCGTCCACCTCGACGAGCCGGCCGACGAGGACGACGACCGCGCGCCGGGCCGGCAGATCTTCGACGTCCTGGCCGAGGACGCCGACGCGAGCCGCGTGATCGATGCTCCCTCTGTCTTTGAAGAGCGCTCTGTCTATTGTCCGCCGCCGCCACGAGAAGGCGCGTCGGAAACGACATTGGTGATCGGAGCCGCCGACGGCGAAGCCGTCCCCGTCGGCATCGGCGATGAAGAACTGCGGCTCGTTGTTGTAGCGCACCAGCGTCAGGCGACCCTGCAGCGTGAGGCCCGACTCGGAGTGCGACAGCTGCGTGCCGAAGTTGTGGCCCTGGATGCCATCGGGGTTGTTCAGGAAGTTCAGCGCGTTGTCGATGACCAGCCCGAAGCGCGCCCTCCAGCTGACGAGACGCTCCTGGACGTCCGGCGGCAGGCCGATCTCGCCCAGCTCCTCGAACACCCCGCGGTCGACGGTGAGAAGCCCCACCAGCGTCGAACCCGCCCGCCCACCGAGCATCACCTGGAGCGAGCGCTCCAGCGTGAAGACGTCGGCGTCGAAGCGCGGGCTCGTCGTCACCTCTGCGAGCAGGTCCTCGACGTTGTCGAGCTGTCCCGGATCGGCAAGGGCGGTCGCCAGGTTGTGCAGCTCCTCCCTGAAGAGGAACCGCTCTTCGTGATCGAGCATCGGCTCCCTTACGGGTACAGGCCGCGGAGCGTGGTCGCCTCGGCGACGCGCGCAACCGCCACCATGTAGGCGGCGGTACGCATGTCGACCTCGTGGCGCTGCCCCATGTCATGCACCGCCGCGAAGGCGCGGTCCATGATCCCCTTGAGGCTCTCGTTGATCCGCTCCTCGGTCCAGAAGAAGCTCTGCATGTCCTGGACCCACTCGAAGTAGCTGACCGTCACACCCCCGGCGTTGCACAGGATGTCGGGGATGACGAAGACGCCGTTGTCGTAGAGGATGTGGTCGGCCTCGGGCGTGGTCGGGCCGTTCGCGGCCTCGGCGACGACCTTCGCCTGCACGCGCGGCGCGTTGTGTCGCGTGATTTGGTTCTCGAGCGCGGCCGGGACCAAGATGTCGCAGGGGAGCTCGAGGATATCCTGGTTGTCCACCGAGTCGGCGCCCGGATAGCCGACGACCGTGCCGTGCTCGCGCTTCCACCCACCCACGCGGGCGGGATCCAACCCGGAGGGATCGTGGATGCCGCCGGACGAGTCGCTCACGGCCACGATCCGGGCGCCCTCTTCGGCGAGCAGCGTGGCCGCGATCGAGCCGGCGTTGCCGAAGCCCTGAATCACCACCGTCATGCCGTCGAGCGACCGGTTCTGGGCCTTGGCCCACCCGAGCAGCGTGAAGACGGCGCCGCGGGCGGTGGCCTCGTTGCGGCCGAGGGAGCCACCCACGCTGATCGGCTTGCCGGTGACCACGCCGGGGATCGTGTACCCGTGGTGCATGGAGTAGGTGTCCATGATCCAGGCCATGGTCTGGGCGTTCGTGTTGACGTCGGGCGCCGGGATGTCGCGTTCCGGGCCGATGAGCGGGCTGATCTCCGTCGTGAACCGGCGCGTCAGGCCCTCGACCTCACGGATCGACAGCTTCTTCGGATCGACCACCACGCCGCCCTTCGCGCCGCCGTACGGAATGTTCACGCAGGCGCACTTCCAGGTCATCCACATCGCAAGGGCTCGAACCTCGTCGAGGGTGACGTCCTGGTGGTAGCGGATCCCACCCTTGCCCGGCCCGCGACTCACGTTGTGCTGGACGCGATGACCGGTGAAGATCGCGACGCTGCCGTCGTCCATCGTCACGGGGAAATTCACGGTCAGCTCTCGCTGCGGGACCCGCAGCACGCGTCGCATGTCATCGTCGAGATCGAGCTTGTCGGCGGCGTGATCGAACTGCGACTGGGCGACAGCCCAGATGTTGGGCGCCTCCGCCACCGGGTTCTGGCTGGCCATCAGGTGCGCCGAGTGCCTCCTGTGCTCGTTCGCGGTCCCGACGCCTCTGCGCGCCCTCCGGGAGGTCCGGGTTCAAGGCGGAAGCTGGCCGGGCTGCGGGTGACGGTTGCCGATTCTAGCGCACAGCTCCGGGCGATGAGGTGTGGGCGGGCCGGCACCGTGCGACCCGTCCCCTGCGCCAATGGCGCGCAGCGATTCGAGTGACCGGCTCGCGAATCGCAACCTGCACTCAGTCGCGCACGTTAGGCGGAAGCTCCGCCCGTGCGACCGGCACACCACGCTCGGCTCGATGCCCATCCTCGATCCGCGACCGGCTATTGCGCCGCAGGACGCGCAATTTTCGAGTGGGGAGCTCCCCCGCGTCGAGGCGGCCGATCCCGTGCCGTACCCCTGCCCCGCCGCAGCTACCTTCGTCGGGCGACGAAGACCAGCTCTCGACCCGGACGATCCGGCGCATCGCGGACCTCGTCGACGGAGAACCCCGACGCGCGCAACGATGCGTCGATCTCGTCGCGGGACCGGAAGCGGAGCGTCGAGCGTGACGTGATCACCGTCCCGTCCACCTCGAAGATGTTCGGCGACTCGAACGTGACGAGCTCGCCGCCGCCTCGGACGTCGGTCACCTGCACCCAATCGGTCACCGGCCCGACGCCCGGCACGGTCGTGGTGCTCCTGGTCGCGTCCTCGGTCCATCCCTCCCAGGCGCGACGCGCCGGGTCGCGGACCTCGAAGAGCAGACGACCGCCGGGGCGGAGGGCGCCATGCAGGCGCCGCAGCGTGGCCAGCCAATCCTCGTCGGTCACGAAGACCTGCGCGACGTTGGCGGTCATCGTGACGAGGTCGACCGACACCGATCGGGGGATCGCGGACGCGTCGCCGTGGATCCAGGTCACCCGGTCGGCATCGGGCTTGGCGCGGGCGACGTCCAGCGACGCCTCGGCGGGGTCCACGCCGGTGACGCGGAGGCCGCGCTCCGCCAGCCGCAGCGCGAAGACGCCGGTCCCGCACCCGTGGTCGAGCACCGAGCCCGCGTCGAACTCCTCGACCATGTCGAGATACGCGTCGAGGTCGGACCGATCGGGGTCCAGCGCGTCGTAGACGGCGGCCAGGCGCGGATCGTCGAAGACCGCGTCCGGCATCGGCCTCGCTAGACCGTCTCGATGGCCATGGCCACGGCACCGCCACCGCCGAGACACAATGTGGCGAGGCCCTTGCCTCCGCCGCGGCGGCGCAGCTCGTGGAGCAGCGTGGTCAGGACGCGGGCACCGGACGCACCGATCGGATGGCCGAGCGCGATGGCGCCGCCGTTGACGTTGACGCGGTCCCAGTCGAAGCCGAGCTCGTTGCCATCGGCCAGCACCTGGGCCGCGAACGCCTCGTTGATCTCGATCAGGTCGAAGTCCGCGACGCTGCCACCGACCTTCTCGATCAGGCGCCGCACGCCGGTGATCGGCGCCTCGAACAGCCATTCGGGGGCGACGTCGGCCTGGGCGTAGCCGGTGATGCGGGCCATCGGCGTCGCGCCGTCGAGGGCGTCCTCGGCGGCGATCACCACCGCCGCGGCACCGTCCGTGATGCCCGGCGCGTTGCCGGCGGTGACGGAGCCGCCATCGGGCTGGAAGGCCGGGTTGAGCTTGGCCAGCGCGTCCAGCGACGTGTCCGACCGGGGCCCCTCGTCGGCCTCGACCACCGTGTCGCCCTTGCGGCTCTTCACCGTCACCGGCGTGGTTTCGCGGTCAAAGGCGCCGCTCTGGATCGCTTGCGTCGCACGGCGGAGGGATTCGATGGCATAGTCGTCCTGATGCGCGCGGGTGAACTGATATTCGCGCGCCGCATCCTCGGCAAAGGTGCCCATCGCGCGGCCGCGGTCATAAGCGTCCTCCAGCCCGTCGAGCATCATATGATCGTAGACGGTGTCGTGACCGATCCGAGCCCCGGCGCGGTGCTTCATCATCAAATAGGGGGAGTTCGACATCGACTCCATGCCGCCGGCGACGATGAGGTCGGCGGAGCCCGCGACCAGCATGTCGTGCGCGAACATGGCGGCCTGCATTCCGGAGCCGCAGACCTTGTTGATCGTGGTCGCCTCAGTCGAGCGGGGAAGGCCGGCGCCGAGCGCCGCCTGGCGGGCGGGCGCCTGGCCCGCGCCGGCCTGCAGCACCTGGCCGATGATGGCCTCGTCGACGCGCTCCGGCGCGATGCCGGCTCGTTCGACCGCGGCGCGGATGGCGATCGCGCCGAGCTCGGTGGCGGGGGTGGTCGAGAGGCCGCCGCCGAACTTGCCGATCGGCGTCCGGGCGGCGGAGAGGAGATACACGTCACGCATGGCGACCAGTTTAGGTCTCCACGCGATCGTCTTCTCCGTGGACCTCCTCGGCGGGCGGCTCGTCGCTCTCGTCGGTCGCCTCCGCATCGACCCGGCTGCGCGAATGGCGCCACCACGCGCCGCCCAGCCCGATCAGGGCCACCACGACCAGCAGCGGGGCCAGACCGGCCACCGCCGGACCGAACAGGGCCGGGTTCACGAGCGCCAGCAGGCTGACGATCAGCAGCGCGACCAGCGCCGAGAGCAGCCAGCCCATCTAGCGGTCGTCTGACGTCGAGGTGCGCCGCCGCGAGCGGCGACGCTTCGTCTCCCGGCGGGCTCCGCACTCCTCGAGACGATGCCAGGTCTCCTCGGACCGGCCACCGTCGTGCTCCACGAACGTGCCGGGCGCCGACGGCATCGGGAAGCTCGGCGGGAGCGGCAGCAGGTACAGCTGCGCGCTCTCGCGAGGGCCGGAGTCGACGATCGCGGCGGCCCAGCAGTGCTCGCGCTGGCGGTAATGAACCATCTCGCCGACGAGCAGCGCGGAGCCGGCGGCGGGCTGGGGTGTCGTTGCGGTGGCCATCGGCCCAGCAACAGCAGCCGGCGTGCCGGAACGGGCCAGGATCAGTCCTGCGAGGTCCCCTTCTCGTCGAAGAGGTACGCGATCTTGTCCTTCCAGTTGCTTTGCACCACCCGCATCTTCGTCTTCAGGGTGGGCGTCAGCTCGCCGTCCTCCTCGGACAGGGCGCGGGGCAGCAGGGCGGTCCGGCGCGGCCGCTCGTAGATCGCGAAGCCGTCGAGGGCCCGCTTCACCTCGCCGTCGATCAGCTTCTGGACCTCGCGCCGTTCGATGAGCTGCTCCGGCGGCAGCTCGGCCATCCCGTTGGCGGCGGCCCAAGCCTCGAGCTCCTCGAAGTCGGGGGCGATGAGCGCGCCCGTGTACGGCTGGTTGTCGCCGAGGATGACCGCCTGGGCAATGAACTTCGAGGCCGACATGGCCGCTTCCATCGGCCCGGGCGACACGTTCTTGCCGTTGCCGAGCACGATGATGTTCTTCAGGCGGTCGGTGATCCGGATGCGGCCAATCTCGTCCAGCTCCCCGATGTCGCCGGTGTGGAACCAGCCCTCCGAGTCGATCGCCTTCGCGGTCTCCTCGGGATTGTTCAGGTAGCCCTGCATGACCTGCGGACCCCGCACGCAGATCTCGCCGGTGGCCTCGTCGATCTTGACCTCGGTCGACGGCGCGGGTGTCCCGACCGTGCCGAACAGGAAGTCGTGCGGCCGGTTGATGCTCACGAACGGGCTCGTCTCGGTCAGGCCGTAGCCCTCGAGGATGAGCAGACCCATGCCGTAGAAGAACTCGCCCACCTCGCGGGAGAGGGGCGCCGAGCCGGAGACGAGATACTTGATGTTGCCCCCGGTGCGGGCCCGGATCTTCTTGAAGACCAGGACATCGGCGAGCTTGAGCTGCACCTTCAGCCAGGGGGAGTTCGCCCTGCCCGCAACGTGGTTGTCGTACCGCTGCGCGCCGACGCCCATCGCCCAGCCGAAGATCTTCTGCTTGGTCGGTGAGCCCGACTCGATGGTCGAGCGCACCCGCCCGTAGACGCGCTCGTAGAAGCGCGGGACGGCGGCCATGATCGTCGGGCTGACGTCGGCCATGTTCTGTGCGAGCCGCTCGATGAGCGGCTCGGCGTACGCCACCGTCGAGCCCACCCCGAGCGGCAGGAACTCCCCCGCCACGCGCTCGAAGATGTGCGACATCGGCAGCCACGACAGGAAGAGGTCGTCCTCGGTGACGTCGATGACCTGGAGCACGGCCTGGTAGTTGAAGATGATGTTCGCGTGGGTGAGCATCGCGCCCTTGGGGTTCGCGGTGGTCCCCGAGGTGTGGATTACGGTCGCCGTGCGGTCGGCCGGGATCGCCTCCCAGCCCTCGCGCCACAGGCGTCGGTTTGTAGCATCGTCGTCGGCACGAGCCATGACGTCGTCGAGCGTCAGCGTCCCATCGGGGAACTTGCCGGACGGATCCATGGTGATCACGTGCTCGAGCGTCGGCACCTGGTCGCGAATGGTGGCGATCTTGGCGGCCTGCTGGGCATTCTCGACGAAGATCGCGTTCGCGCCGACGTTGTTGAGGATGAAGGCCGCCTGGTTCGGCTCCGACTGCGGATAGATCGGCGCGGTGATGGCGCCGGTGGCAAGCGCGGCGAGGTCGCTGACCGGCCACTCCGCACGCGTGCGGCTCATGATCGCCACCGCGTCGCCGTCGCCCAGCCCGAGGTCGCGCAGGCCGAGCGACAGCTCGGTGATCCAGTCCCACAGCTCCCGGTACGTCCGCGACTCCCAGCCCCCCTCCGTGGATCCCTCGCCGCGCCCCTTCGCGCGCTTCCAGCGGATCGCCTCCCTGTCCGGGTGACGCTCGACGGTGCGATGGACGAGGTGCACCAGGTTCGTCGCCTCCCGCTCCGGCGCGACGATGAGCGGCTCGCCCTGCGCGTGCATGATCTTCGGGGTGGCCTGGGCGGTCGTCATCCTTCTCCCTCTCGCTGTGTGACCGTCATCCGTCGCGACGCATGGCGTCGAGCAGCCCCTGCGCGACGATGAGCCGGTGAATCTGGTTCGTCCCCTCGTAGATCTGGGCCCCCTTCGCGTCCCGCATGAGCCGCTCGACGGGGTTGTCGCGGCTGTAGCCGGCCCCGCCGTAGATCTGCACCGCGTCGGTGGTGACCCGCATGGCGGCGTCGGAGGCGTACCACTTGGCCATGCTGGAGGCCGAGTTGATCGGCTGGCCGGCGTCGCGCATCCGCGCCGCGCGCCAGGTGAGCAGCCGCGCCGCCTCCACCTGGACCGTCATCTCGGCGAGCATCGCCTGGATCATCTCCTGGTCGGCGATGGCGCGGCCGAACTGCCGCCGCTGGAGGGCGTAGCGCGCCGCCAGCTCCAGCGCGTTGCGAGCGAGGCCGGTGCAGGCGGCGGCGATGCTGATTCTGCCGGCGCCGAGCGCCGACAGCGCGACCCGCAGCCCATCGCCCTCCTCCCCCAGCCGGTTCGCGGCCGGCACACGGGCCCCGTCGAACACGATCTCGTAGCCGGTCGTGCCACGGATGCCCATCTTCCGTTCCTTTGAGCCGAGGCGAAAGCCGGGCGTATCGGCTTCCACCACGAAGGCGGTGATACCGGCCTTGCCCTTCGACCGGTCGACCGTGCCGAACACGATATAGCGGGCCGCCTCGCCGGCGTTCGTGATCCAGATCTTCGTGCCGGTGAGCAGGTAGTCATCGCCCTCGCGGACCGCCGACAGTGACAGGCTGGCGGCGTCCGACCCGGCGCCCGGCTCCGTCAGGGCGAAGGCGCCGAGCTCGCGCCCGGCGGTCATCGGCGGCAGGAATCGCGCCTTCTGCTCGTCCGTCCCGTTGGCGTAGATGCAGAGCTGGCTGAGCACGTGGACCGAGAGCGACACGGCGAGCGCCATGTCGGCGGCCGCGACCTCCTCGATGGCCAGGATCCAGGCGAAGCTGCCCATGCCGGCTCCGCCGTACTCGTCGGGATACGGGATGCCGGTCAGACCGAGCTCCCCCGCCCGGTCGAACAGCCCGCGGTCGTAGCGCTCTTCTTCGTCGCGGCCCGCCGCCCCTGGTGCGACCTCCCGCTGCGCCCAGTCGCGCACGGTGTCGCGGACGCTCCGTTCCTCCTCGGTGAGGGCGAACGGGTCGCGGGCCGGCGCGGTCTCGAGGGCCATCAGCCGATCTTCTTCCCCTGCTCGTCGTACTCGTAGAAGCCGCGTCCGGTCTTCCGGCCCAGGTGCCCGGCGGTGACCATCTGGCGGAGCAGCGGCGCGGCGCGGAACTTCGGGTCGCCGAAGCCGCGGTAGAGCACGTCCATCACACCCAGCATCACGTCGTTGCCGATGAAGTCACTC
>JAHWJN010000029.1:0-2755 GCA_019348395.1 Chloroflexota bacterium | reverse complement strand
TTCCGGCCCAGGTGCCCGGCGGTGACCATCTGGCGGAGCAGCGGCGCGGCGCGGAACTTCGGGTCGCCGAAGCCGCGGTAGAGCACGTCCATCACACCCAGCATCACGTCGTTGCCGATGAAGTCACTCAGCTCCAGCGGGCCCATCGGGTGGTTGAGGCCGAGCTTCGCGCCGGTGTCGATGTCGGCGGCCGTGCCGGTCGACTCCATGAGGGCGAAGACCGCCTCGTTGATGAACGGGCCGAGCATCCGGTTCACCAGGAAGCCGGGGTAGTCCTTCGACTCGATGACCGTCTTGCCCAGCTCCTCGGCGAACGCCTTGCACGCGTCGTAGGTGGCGTCATCTGTCTCCAGCCCGCGGATGATCTCGATGAGCCCCATCACCGGGACGGGCGAGAAGAAGTGCAGGCCGATGAAACGCGGCGCGCGATCGGTCGCCGTCGCGAGGCCGGTGATGCTGATCGAGCTGGTGTTCGTGGCGAAGATCGCGCCGGCGTCGGCACTCTCGGTGAGCGCGGCCCACGTTTCGCGCTTGACCGCCTCGTCCTCGAAGACGGCCTCGATGACGATGTCATGACCCGCGGCGCCATCGGTCCCCTCCGCGGTGTCCACGCGGCCGAGCAGCTCATCGGCGGCCGCCTGCTCGAGCTTGCCCTTCTCGACCTGCCGCTCCAGGTTGGAGCCGATGCGGGCCCTCCCCTTCTTTGCCAGCTCCCGGGTGCGGTCGCTGAGGGTCACCTGCTTGCCCGCCGCGGCGCTGACCTGGGCGATGCCATGGCCCATCAGGCCGGCACCGATGACGAAGACGCGTTCGATGCTCATAGAAGGGAAAGCCTACCAGCCGGGCACCGTCGCCGGGCACATCGCCGGGTCATGGTCGACGTCGGCCGGGCGCCGCTCGAGCACGCCGTCGCCTCTCATCTGCGGTCGGCACTCGCCGCCTCGAGCGGCGCAGGCAATGCGTGCGGGCGGTCGAAGGAGTGGTTCCTGTCCGTCCGTCCCCCCGCCGTCCGGACGCCAGCGTGACTGGCGCGACGGCGCAGGTCGGCGTCATTCGGCGTTCTCGGCCGTCCGGATGCCAGTTCGGCTGGCGCGCCGACGGCGGATCGCTCCTTCGGCCATCGAGATGCCAGCACGGCTGGCGAATACCGGCGGAGCGGCCGCCGGAGCCCCGGATCGGCGTCGAGCGGCCAGCGTAGCTGGCGCGCGCCCTCGACCGCCCACGGCGTATCACCGCTCGAGAGTCGAGACGACCTCTTCCATCTCGGCACCGGCCGACGCGATGATGGGGACTGCCGGCTCGACGTCGGCAGGGTCCAGGGCGAAGACCGCGGCCTCCATCCGCCCGAAGGCGCCGTGGAGGAGACGCGTCAGGCGGTCGACCTCGCGCGGCTGGCGGTCGAGGAGCACGAGGGTCTTGTCCACCTGCACCGTGTGCTCGCGCAGGTGCGACGCCATGCGGCCGAGCCGAAAACCGACGTCGACGGCGTAACCGGCCCAGCGTGCGGGCACAGCCATATCGTTCTCGTCCAGGTGACCGAGGCGCCCGGCCGCGGTGTCGACGATCGAGTCGAGTCGCTCGCGGATCTCGTCCAGCGTCCCCATGCCGTCGGCCTCCTCCTCTGGGAAGCCCTTCCCCACCTCCTCGGGCACCTCGGCCGGGAAGTCGTCCTCGCCGGCCCGTGCCAGCCACCATGCGGTGAACGAACCGTACGCGCGCTGCACGTTGAGAATGTGGCCGAGCGTCTGCCGGATCGTCCACTCGTCGCCCGCAGGCCGGTCGAGATCGGCGTCGGACAGCCAGGCGACCGCTCCGTGGAGCTCCCACCGGGCGGCCGTCGCCTGCGCAAGCACTCGCGACCCGGCGGAACGCTTCGTCCCGGCCGCGTCGAGGACCGATGCCATCTCGCGCGCGGCGCGGTCGAGCAGCTCGCCGGCGCGGTAAAGGCCGTAGCGCAGCTCCGCCCACCCGTTCGGATCGCCGCGCCAGTGCCATCGGCTCGCGAGGTCTCCGTCGTCGAGGGTCAGCAACCGGTCGGTGGCGCCGCGCAGCGCCTGGCGTGCCCGAAGGAGCTCGGGCGGCGGCGGGACGGTCGGTCCCGAGGTGACTCGCTCGAGGAGGACATCCATGCCGAGCAGCGTACCGCGGGTCGGCAAGGAGCGGCCACCCGCGTCGTCGTGCCAGCGTGGCTGGCGGGTTGTCGAAGGAACGGGTGATGACGGATGCGTCGGCCGTCCGGATGCCGGCCTGGCTGGCGCGGCAACGGCGCTCGAGGACGGATTACCCCCTCGGCCGTCCAACGGCCAGCCTGGCTATCCCGCGCCCTCCTCCAGGAGCCGCTCGGCGGCGGTCATCGGGTCGAGCTGGCGGTCCGCGACGGCCTGCACCGTTGTGTCCCAGTCGGCAGCCTCGACCGCACGGCGAGCGGCCACGTCGGCCAGGGCGCGGCGGACCTGGTTCACGGCCCGATCGCGCGCCGCGGCCGGGGTGCGGGCACGGTCGCGGTGAGCGTCGATGGCATCGGCCAGGGTGGCGACGCCTTCGCCGGTGGTGCCGGTGGTCACCATGACCGGCGGCGGCTTGCGCTCGACACGTCCGCCGGCCGTGGAGAGCATGGCACGCAGCTGTCGAGCAGCGCGATCGGCGCCGGCACGGTCGCCCTTGTTGACGGCGATGATGTCGGCCACCTCGAGCAGGCCCGCCTTGATGGCCTGGACCTCGTCACCCATCTCGGGAACCTCGACCACGACGGTGG
>JAHWJN010000028.1 GCA_019348395.1 Chloroflexota bacterium | reverse complement strand
GACGACGCGGCTCCGAGCTTCGAGGTCCTCGACGCGGCGGGGGACCCGGTAGACATCGACGGCGAGCCGCCGGCACCCCCCGAGCCCGTTACGCTCGATGCCGATGCGACCGGATCGTTCTCAGGCACCATGACGCTGGCTCCGGGCACCTGGGAACTGGAGATCCGAGCCGATGCCGGCGAACCGCTGGTCCGCAGCGTGACGGTGACCGGAGGGGACGGCCTGACCGCCCGAGTCGAGATCGTCGGAGGTGATTCCTACCTGGAGCTCGACGAGGATGGTGCGGCCGTCGACGGATGGCCGGGCATCGCGTCCGACGGTGACACCATCGAGCTCGGTGCGGACGACGAGCTGCGCGTCCGGGCGGGAAACGCCGGTGCAGTGCGCCTCACGGTCAATGGCGTCACCATCGGTGAGATGGGGGAGGACGCGCAGGTCGTGGAGTGGCGCATCAGGCCAGCTGAAGACTGAGCACGGGAGGAACCATGGCAGGAGACGCATCATTCGACGTCGTCAGCGACTTCGACCAGCAGGAGCTGGTGAACGCGCTCGACCAGGCTCGTCGCGAGATCGCTACGCGCTACGACTTCAAGGGCAGCAAGGTCGCCTTCGAGCTCGGCAAGGAGTCGATCACGCTGACCGCTGACGACGAGTATCGCGCCACGGCGGCGAAGGATCTGCTCGAGTCGAAGGCGGTCCGACGCGGTCTGAGCCTGAAGATCTTCAGCTGGGGCAAGCCCGAGCCGTCCGCCGGCGGCACCGTCCGCCAGGAGGTCGCCCTGAAGCGAGGCCTGACGTCCGACCAGGCCAAGGAGCTGTCGAAGGAGATCCGCGAGCAGTTTCCCAAGACGAAGCCGACCATCCAGGGTGACGCGGTCCGCGTCTCCGCAAAGTCGCGGGACGAGCTGCAGGCCGTGATCGCCCACCTCAAGGGGCTCGACTACGCGGTCCCGCTCCAGTTCACCAACTACCGCTGAGCCGGAGACCGATGCCGAGCCGACGCCCACCCACGGAGGACGAGCTGCGGCGTGTCGCCGAGCGCCTCGGGCGGGCGCTCGTCAGGCGAGGCTGGCAGATGGCCAGCGCGGAATCCTGTACCGGCGGGCTGCTCGGGCACATCATCACCGAGGTGCCGAAGGCCAGCGATCACTACCTCGGCGGCATCGTCAGCTACTCGAACGCAGTGAAGGACGAGCTGCTCGGCGTGCCCGAGGAGCTCATCGATCGCGTCGGAGCGGTCTCTGCCGAAGTAGCCGAGGCGATGACCGAGGGCGCGCTCAGCCGGTTTCCGGTCGCCCGCCTGGCGGTCTCGGTGACCGGCATCGCGGGTCCTGACGGGGGATCGGAGGAGAAGCCGGTCGGGCTGACGTACGTTGCCGCCGCCCTGCGCAACGGCCGCGCGGTGGTGGAGCGGCACACCTGGCCTCACGACCGGACGGGCAACAAGCGCGCCTCCGCGCTGGCGGCCCTGGAGCTGGCCGCGGGCCTCGTGGCCGAGGGATAGGGGAGTGGTCCGCGCCGGGGAGCGCATCCACGTCATCGGCATCGCCGGTTCGGGCGCGGCCGGGGCCGCACTGCTGCTCCACCATGCCGGCGCCAGCGTGGATGGCTGCGATGCCGACGCACCCTCCCCGTACACGCCACCGCTCGACGCGGCCGGCATCCGCTACGCCCTCGGACACGACCCCGCACACCTCGTGGGGGTTGACCGCGTCGCCATCACCCCGGCCCTCCGGTCGTTGACGCGGCACGATGAGCTCGAGGCGGCCACCGCTGGCGGCATGCCGGTCGCCACCTGGCAGGCCATGCTCGGTGAGCTGATGACCGAACCTGGACGGATTGGCGTCGGCGTGACGGGGACCCACGGCAAGTCCACGACCACCGCCATGCTCGGTCACCTGCTCATCGAATCCGGTTTGGACCCGACGGTCGAGGTCGGTGCCTTACTCCCGGCGTGGGGCGCATCGGTCCGACCGGGAGCCGGCACTCCGTTCGTAGTGGAAGCGGACGAGTTCGGCGACAACTTCCTCAACTACCAGCCGTCGATCGCCATCGTGACCAACGTCGAGATGGACCATCCCGACTACTTCGCCGATGCCAGCGCGGTCATGTCCTCGTTCGAGCGCTTCGCCAGGGGCATGAGGCCGGATTCCGCCATCGGCGGCCGCCTGCTCGTCGTCGCGGCCGACGATCCAGGAGTCGGGGAACTGGTCGCCCGACTCGGTGACTGGGACGGCCGCATCGTGCGCTACGGTCCCAGCGGCGACGTGGAGGCCGGCGAGATCGACTACCACGGACATGGCACCCGCTTCCGGCTGTGGGGCCGGACCTTCGCCACGTCGCTGGCCGGTGAGCACAACGTGCGCAACGCGACGGCGGCGCTGATCGTCGCCCGTGAGCTCGGCGCCGACACCGACCGGCTCGTCCCTGCGCTCGGCTCATTCGCCGGAGCCGGTCGCCGGATGGAGCTCATCGTCGATACTCCGGACGTGACGGTGTACGACGACTACGGGCACCATCCGACGGAGGTCCGCGCCGCCCTGGCCGCCGCCCGGCAGATGGTCGGCGGGGAGCGCCGGCTGTGGGCCGTGTTCGAGCCGCACATGTACTCCAGGACGGTGCTGTTGATGGACGAGTTCTCGACCGCCTTCAAGGATGCCGACGAGGTCGTGGTCGCCGAGATCTTCGCCTCTCGGGACACCCCCCAGGCAATGGCCGCGACGTCCGCCGAGGCACTGGCCGATGCGATCGAGCGGGCGTCCGGCGTGCCATCGATCGCGGTGGGGGATGTCGATGCGACGACCGAGTACGTCGCGGACCACCTGGGCACGGGGGACGCCGTGCTCGTGATGGGCGCCGGCAAGTCGTATCGCATCGCACGCGGCCTCGCGGATCGCCTGGCAGGCGGCGGCTGGTGACCGGCGCGCGGTCGGTCGTCCTCGGCGCCATCCTGGCGGTCCTGGTGGCGGTGGCCTACCAGGGCGTCGTGCGCCTCGTCGAGGCATCGGGTGCGCGCGACCAGCCAGCGGTGATCCTCATCCTCCTGCTGGCGGCCTTCCTGGGCGTCCTGACTGCCGTGGGGACCCGAATGCTGCGATTGCCCGGGGCCACCGCCCCGACGGTCCTCGTCCTGGCCTGGACGCTGGTGCCGGTGATCCTGGGCGCCATCCCGTCCGAGGCTACCGCCATGTTCGCCGGCGACGCCGGGCTGTCATCGGGTCAGGCCCTGGCGCTTGCCACGGCCACGGTCGCTGCGGCGGTCACGCTCGGAGTCCCGGGCGAGCGCCGCTGACCGAGGCCGACGGCTCAGCCCGTTCCGGGCGGGGCGGTTTCGCCTACATCACATAACATACATTTGGGGAAGTGCCCCGCGAGCCGGTGGCTGAGTAAAGGGCCCCACAGGTCCTACGCCGACGACACCGATGGTCCCCTCCGTTCGGCCCGCCCTCGAGCGTATCGTGACGGCATGCGTCGCTCATCGTGGTCCGTCGTCATGGCGGGCCTTGCCATCGCCAGCCTCGGAATCGTGGGCGGCACGACGATCGACGGTCCGCTCGGACCGCTGGCCGTCGGCTATGGCGTCCTGATCGGTTTCGCCGCCCTGTATGCGTTGAGCGGGCTCGCGCTGCGCGACCGCCCATGGCATCGGCTCAGGCGCAGCAGCGACGGTTCCCGGGTCGAGACGGTGGCAAGCCACCGCGTCTTCTAAGCTCGGCGCTGACGCAGCGCTTCGAAGCCGATGACCGCCGCGGCCACCGCGGCACCCAGCTCCGGCGCATCCGCGCGTCCATAGCCGATGCGCACCCGCAGGTCGGCATCGTCGACGAACGACCGTGTCACGCCCCGCCGCTCTCCTCCGACCAGCAGGAACAGCCCGCCGCGCAGGTCGGCCTGGTGCAGCTCCGCCCCCTCCGGGTCCGATACGGCGCAGGCCACCCGCATGCCGGCCAGGCGGCAGGCCGTGGCGGCCTCCTCGGCCGATTCAGCCGTGGCCGTGGCCAGCAGCTCGGTCGCACCGGCGGATGCCCGTGTGACGGTCCCGATCGCGGTCTCCCAGCTTCGGCGCACGACCAATCCGTCGACACCGGCGGCGTAGAGCGCTCGGACGGCCTGGCCGAAGTTGAACGGGTCCTCGATGCCGTCGAGCATGATGACCAGCGCTCGCTCCCCCACCTCGTGCAGCAGCGACTGGACGGAAACCGTACGGCGCGGGCCGACGAGCGCGATGACGCCGCCATGCGATCGTCCACCGGCGAGCTCGTCGATGAGTGCCGGCTCGACCTCGTCGATCAGCACGCCGCGCTCACGTGCCAGTGCCCGCAGCCGGCCCAGGCGGCGGTCGCCCGGTCGACGGGCCCAGACCCGGTGCACGTGTCGCCGCCCTGCGGCGAGGGCGGCCTCCACCGAGACATGGCCCTCGACCACCATCGGCCACTGGTTCACCGGTACCGATCCACGATCAGGGCCATAGGGCATCAGCTCGCCGTCGGCGAGCCACGGGGCCTCCGCCGAGACGCTGGGCATACCGATCGCGGCGCGGCGTTCGTCGAGCCGCCCGGCATCGGCCACCGGAAGGCTGAACTCGGCCTCGCCGTCGTCGGCCAGGGTGATGATCGTGCCGTACGTCTGTGGCGCGCCCGCGACCGCCGCCACGCGGTCGGCGAGGGTGGCGAGGTGTCGCGGATCTACGTCGCCACTCGTCACCGCGTCGGCGAGCGGCTCGAGCCACGCACGGCGCTCCTCGTTGCGCCGGTCGGCATGCCGGGCCAGCATCCATGCCGCGTCGGTCCCGTCCGCGCCAACCAGTCGGAGTCCGGGCCAGGCCGCCAGGCCATCGATGATCTCGCTCAGGCGGTCGACGTTGGCCGCGTTCACCGCCAGCAGGTCGTCCGCCTCCGACGGGGCGCCGTCCCACTCTGCGAGCGCGGTGATGAGGGGCGTGGCGGGCCCGGCCACCAGCGCCTCCAGCTCCCGATCGAGCGCCGGCTCGGCCTCGCAGCGGGTGAAGAGCGCTTCCGCCGCGGCCAGCTCCCGCTCGACCATGGCGAGCAGCTCCTCCTGCAGCGCGGGCTCGAGGGGCATCTCAGCGGGACGAGGCGGAGCGGCGGCGCCCGTTGCGCGACGCGGCGCTGACCTCCGAGGCGATCGCCTGGGGAAGGTGTCCGTGGACGCGCACCCCGCGCTCTTCGTAGGCTTCCTCGACGTCTCCCGACGAACGGGCGCGGGCGACGAGCTCGCCGCGCTCGTAGGGGACCACCGCGTCCACGGCCACCATGCCGCCGCGCAGCGCCGCGGCGACGACCTCGCCGAGCCGGTCGACGCCCTCACCCGTGACGGCCGACACGAATGCCGCGCGGTCACTCGCCGGAGGCGTGCCGGCATCAGGCAGGAGGTCGATCTTGTTGAAGACGGTGATCCGGGGCTTCTCGCCGGCACCGAGCTCGTCGAGCACGGTCTGCACCGCGGTCTGCTGGCCCACGAAGTCGGGGTCCGACGCGTCGACGACCTCGAGCAGCAGATCGGCGCGCATGACCTCCTCGAGCGTGGCGCGGAAGGCGTCGACGAGGTCGTGCGGGAGCTTGTTGATGAAGCCCACCGTATCGCTCACCACGACACGCTGCCCGTTGGGAAGGGTCACCTGGCGGCTGGTGGGATCCAGCGTGGCGAAGAGCATGTCGGCGGCATAGAGGTCCGCGTCGGCCATGGCATTCAGCAGGGTGCTCTTGCCGGCGTTCGTGTAACCGACGAGGGCCACGGTGGCCACCTCGTTCCGCTCGCGCTGGCGAGCCGCGGTGGCTCGGTGACGCCGGACGGCGTCGAGCTCCGCACGCACCTTCTTGATCTTCTCGCGGATCAGCCGTCGGTCAGTCTCGAGCTGGCTCTCACCGGGGCCGCGCGTGCCGATCCCGCCGCCGGTGCGCGAGAGATGCGTCCACAGCCGCGTCAGGCGCGGGAGGTGGTACTCGAGTGCCGCGAGCTCGACCTGGAGCCGGCCCTCGCGGGTCTTGGCGTGCCGCGCGAAGATGTCGATGATGAGCGCCGACCGGTCGAGGACCTTGCAGTCGAGCAGCGTCTCGAGGCTGCGCTGCTGGTTCGGGGCCAGCTCGTCGTCGACGATGAGGACGTTGAAGTCGCGCTCCGCCTTCTCGTCCACGAGCTCGGCCGCACGTCCCTTGCCGAAGTACCAGACCGGGTCCGGCGCCGGCCGCCGCTGGGAGGCGCTGCCCACCACGCTCGCCCCGGCAGTCTCGGCCAGGGCGGCGAGCTCCGCCAGCGAACGGCCCACCGGCCACCCATCGTCGCCGGGGGTGTCGAGGCCGATGAGAAAGGCGCGCTCGGTGGCCGTGGTCAGGTCGATGAGACGGGCGCGATCGGACATGTGTTCGACTCCATGGTAGCCGATTCGGCGTGTGACTCGGTCTGCCGGCCTCAGTCCAGGACGGCTCGGAGGCGTGCCACGGCCTCGTCGACGAGGGCCGGGTCGTCGGCCGGTCGATCCCCCGCCACCAGCCATCGGACGCGGGGGTCGCGCCGGAACCAGGTCAACTGTCGCTTCGCGTACTGACGCGTCCGGCGGGCGGTGCGCTCGATTGCCTCCTCAAGGCCGATCTCGCCGTTGAGGTGCGTGATCGCCTCGTGGTAGCCATGCCCGGACATCGGGCGCAGCTCCGACCCATGGCCGGCGCGCAGCAGCTCACGGACCTCGTCGAGCAGCCCGTCGGCCACGAACAGGCGCCGCGCACGCTCCTCGATACGGAGGTAGAGCACGTCGCGCGGCCGTTCGAGCGCCACGAGCGCCACCGGGCCCGCGAAGGGCACGGCGCGGGGCGTTTCCCGATCCCCCGCCTCGATCCGCTCGAGGGCGCGAAGCACGCGACGCGGGTTGCGCAGGTCGGTCCGGGCCGCGACCTCGGGCGCCAGGTGGCGAAGCCGCTCCACGAGCGGTGCCAGGCCGTTGCCGTGGAGCTCCTCGGCGAGCACCGCGCGTCGCTCCGGCGACCAGGCCTGCCCGGAGTAGTCGTGCCCGTCGACGAGGGCCGAGACGTAGAGGCCGGTACCGCCCACGAGCATCGGCAATCGCCCCCGAGCCGCGATCTCGCCGACGAGCGGGCGAGCGCGACGCACCCAGTCGGCGACCGTGAAGGGCTCGTCGGGGTCGACCAGGTCGAGCAGGTGGTGCGGCACCGCGGCCCGAGCCGCGGCATCGGGAGACGCCGTCCCGACGTCCATGCCGCGGTATGCCTGGCGCGAATCCGCCACGAGGACCTCCACCGGCAGGTGCCGCGAGATCGCCACGGCGAGCTCCGTCTTGCCGGAAGCGGTCGGGCCCACGATGCCGAGCAGCGCTCCGGGCTGGGCGGGCCGGTCAGCTGCGGTGGTCAACCACTCCGCCCTTGCCTCACACCTCGATGAGTCGCTGCACGAGCTCGATCGCGGTCGCTCGGCCGCTGTTGACATCGGCGGTGATGACCACCGCGTTGAAGGCGACCGGGCCATCGGCCACCTGGAAGCGTGTGGGCAGATGGCGCGTGAAGCGCGGGATGACGGTCTCCAGGCTGAAGCCGATGATCGAGTCGCGCGGGCCGGTCATCCCGATGTCGCTGATGTAGGCGGTCCCGCGGGGCAGGAGGCGCGCGTCGGCGGTGGGCACGTGAGTGTGGGTGCCCACCACCGCGGTCGCCCGGCCGTCGAGATACCAGCCCATGGCGTTCTTCTCGGAGGTGATCTCACAGTGGAAGTCGAGGACCCGGATCGGCGGCAGCGGCTCCGCCGCGCCCTCGAGCAGCTCGTCGAGCTTCGTAAAGGGCGAGTCGAGCTGGTTCATGAACACCCGGCCCATGGCGTTGATCACCGCCACCTCGGCGCCGTCGTCGGTGTGATGCACCAGCCATCCGCGGCCGGGCGCCTCGTCGGGGTAGTTGATCGGGCGCAGGACGGGCCGATCGGTGTCGAGGTAGTCGTAGATCTCGCGCTTGTCCCAGATGTGATTGCCGGAGGTGATCACGTCGACCCCGCCGCCGAGCAGCTCCTCCGCGAGGCTGGGGGTCAGCCCGGCGCCGGCCGCGGTGTTTTCGCCGTTGGCGATCACCATGTCGAGTGCCAGCTCCCGTCGCAGGTCCGGCAGCGCGTGCATCACGGCCAGCCGCCCCGGCTTGCCGATGATGTCGCCGATGACGCAGATGCGGATGCCCGTGCCGTCGTCGGACGATGTCACCGGGCGTAATCGACGGCGCGCGTCTCGCGGATCACGGTCACCTTGATCTGACCCGGGTACTGGAGCTGCTCCTCGATCTTCTTCACCACATCGCGCGCGAGACGGCTCGATGCGACGTCGTCGATGTCCTCGGGCCGGACCAGGATGCGGATCTCGCGGCCGGCCTGGATCGCGAAGCAGCGCTCCACGCCGGGGAAGCTGAGCGCGATCTGCTGCAGGTCGTCGAGACGCTTGACGTAGTTGTCGAGCGTCTCGCCGCGCGCGCCGGGACGCGAGGCGCTGATGGCGTCCGCGATCTGGACCACCGTGGCCTCAACGCTCTCCTGCTCCACCTCCTGGTGGTGCGCCGCGATCGCGTTGCACACGACCGGGCTCACGCCGAACCGACTGGCGATGTCCGCGCCGATGGCGGCATGCGGACCCTCGACCTCGTGGTCGACCGCCTTGCCGATGTCGTGCAGCAGGCCGCCCTTCTTCGAGTCGGCCACGTTGGCGCCGATCTCGGCCGCCAGCAGTCCACCGAGTCGTGCGGTTTCGATGCAGTGGTTCAGCACGTTCTGGCCGTAGCTGGTGCGGTACTTCAGGCGGCCGATGAGCTTGATGAGCTCCGGGTGCAGACCGGGGACCCCCGCATCGTAGGCCGCCTGCTCTCCGGCCTGGCGCATGACGACCTCGATCTCCTGGCGACACTTCGCCACCGTCTCCTCGATCCGGCCCGGATGGATGCGGCCGTCGCTGATGAGCGTGTTGAGCGCCATGCGGGCCACCTCCCGGCGCACCGGGTCGAAGGCGGACAGCACGACCGCCTCGGGGGTGTCGTCGATGATGAGGTCGACGCCGGTTGCCTGTTCGAGCGCCCGGATGTTCCGGCCCTCGCGTCCGATGATGCGCCCCTTCATCTCCTCGTTGGGCAGGTTCACGACGGTGATCGTCGCCTCGGAAGTGTGATCGGCCGCGATGCGCTGCATGACCGTGGTGAGGACACGACGGGCGCGCTCCTCGCCGTCCTCCTGTGCGTAGCGCTCGATCTCTCGCACACGGTGCTGTGCCTCCGCCTGCGCCTCGTCGACGATCTGGCTGATGAGCGACTGCCGGGCCTCGGCGACGGTGAGACCGGAGACGCGCTCGAGCTCGGTCAGCTGCTGCGCCTGGAGCTCGCGAACGCGCGCGATCTCCCCCTCCAGCTCGGATTGGCGCTCCCGCAGGCTTTCCTCTCGCTCCTCGTGCGCTGTGAGCTTGCGGTCGAGTGCCTCTTCGCGGTCGAGGAGCCGGCGCTCGGTGCGCTGGAGCGTGGCACGACCTTCGCGAGCCTCCTCTTCGGCCGCGGGCAGCATGTTGATCGCCTCCTCCTTCCCCTCGTGGACGATCTCCTTCTGCTTGGCCCGGGCCTCCGCGACGATACGCTGGGCGTAGTGCTCGGCGTGACGTACGGCGTTGGCGGCCACCACGCGGCGAGCCACGAAGCCGACCACCACGCCGATGATCGCGGCGACGGCCGCGACGATGACGATGACGAATTCCGGCATATCGGCTCCTCCGTTGACGTTGGAGCCCTCAGATGGGCGATATATCAGGCCCGCGTCGGCGGGCGGTCTGGTGAGCAGTGCTGCCCGATGCCCCGAAGGGCATCCGACCGGCCGAGTGTAGCGCAGATCGAACCGGGCCTCCGTCGGGGGACCCGGGCCAGCTCAGGCCGCGAAGATGCGCCCGATGAGCCGCACGTGGTCGAGGTCGCGGGGCAGGAAGTCCTGGAGCATGACGCGCTGCGTGCCGTGCTCGGCGAGGGCGCGGACCCGCTCGTGCGCCTCGTCGGCGGTGCCCATCACCCAGCGTCCACGTCGCTCGGCGAGCCACGCGTCGCCGTCCGCGTCGGCCTGGCCGAGGACGTTCAGCAGGTCGTCCACCCGTGCTCGCAGATCCTCCTCGGTGTCGGCCACCAGGACGCCGGTCATCGCCGAGTACACGATCTCATCCGGATCCCGACCCTCCGCGGCGCAGGCCTGGCGTACGCGTGGATAGGCGTTGGCGGCCTCTTCGGGCGACGCCGAGATGAGGTTGAACTCATCACCGTACTTCGCGACGAGCCGCGCCATGCGGGACCGGCCCTTGCCGCCGAAGATGACGTGCGGGTGCTGCCGACCGTCACGTGCCAGGCCGCCATGGCGTTTCGCATCGCGCACCTGCCAGTGCGTGCCCTCGAAGGACCAGCCGTCGCCCTCGGTCCAGAGCCGATGCAGGATCTGCATCTGCTCTTCGAGCATGTCGTAGCGCTCGTCGATCGGCGGGAAGGGAATACCGAGCTGCTGATGCTCCGCCTCGTTCCAGCCCGCTCCGAACCCGGCCTCGATCCGACCGTCGGCCATCTCGTCGACGGTCTGGATGACCTTGGCCAGGTTGCCGGGGATGCGGAACGTGACCGGCGACACGAGCGTGCCGAGCCGAATGGTGCTCGTCTCGCGGGCCAGTCCAGCGAGCGTCGCCCATGCATCGGTGGTGTGCAGGCCCGCCTCCCCCGGGAAGCTCGCGTAGTGGTCGGAGCGGAAGAAGGCCTCGATCCCCGCCTCCTCGGCGGTGCGGACCAGGTCGAGCAGCTCGTCGTAGTGGAGCCCCTGCTGGGGCTCGGTCATGAGGGCGTAGCGCATCGGTACAGCCTAGCCCCACCCCGCGCCGGATGCCGGAGCAGCCCGGGCCACGCTCACCCCGGTGGCGAGTCGTCGAATGTCGCCTCGTCCGTCGCCGGCTCCGCCGCGCGGATGGTCGCGCGCACCGTCTCGGCATCGAAGCCGCGACGCATCAGGAACATCCCGATACGGCGGACTGCGTTCGGTTCCGCCGGCATCGGACGTCCGCGCAGGTGACGCTCGAGCGCCTCCCGAGCGCGCTCCGACTCCGTTTCGGGAAGTCCCTCGTCCTCGGGCGCGCGCTCGGGGGCCACCTGCTCGTCGCGATCGGCCTCGATCACCTCGCGAGGGACGCCGCGCTGTCGGAGCTCCGCGTCCAGCATCCGCCGCCCCCGGGGGGCGTGTCGGTCCCGCTGCTCTCGCCACCAGCGGGCGAAGGCCGCGTCATCGACGTACCCCAGTTCGCCGAGGCGGTCGAGGGTGGTCGCGACCAGGTCCACGGGCACGGCGGCGCGTCGCAGGCGCTGCTCGAGCTCGTGCCGGGTCCGCGGCCGGGTGCCCAGGAAGCGGAGGGCGATCTCCATCGCCGCGGATGCGTCCGGCGGGTCTGCCGCCGAATCGCGTCGCGGGCGTCGGGATGGCATCGGACCCTACTGAGCTTCGCTGATGCCCTCCGGGCCGACCTCCAACCGCTGCTGGTGGTCCACAAACCCCGCAAGAAGCCGGGGCGCAAGTGCAACGACGACCGCGCGATCCTCGACGGGCTGATCTGGCTGTCGCGTACCGGCGCGCAGTGGGAAGCGTGGCCGCGCGAGCAGTTCGGGCCGAAGTCTACTG
>JAHWJN010000027.1:4149-11886 GCA_019348395.1 Chloroflexota bacterium | reverse complement strand
CGTCGGCATCAGCAACGCCGACGTCGACCAGATCGAGCTGGCGAGGCGGACGACGCCGCTGGCCGCGGTGCAGAACGAGTTCTCGCCGCGGTTCCGCAGCTCCCGACCGGAGCTGGAGCTGTGCGCGCGGTACGGCATCGCGTTCCTCCCCTGGTCGCCGCTCGGCGGCATCGCCCGGGCGGCGGACCTCGGGCAGGAGCACGCGGCGTTCGCCGAGGTGGCGACCGAGCGCGGGGTCACGCCGCAGCAGGTGTGCCTGGCATGGCACCTGGCGCAGGCCGACGTCGTCCTGCCGATCCCGGGCGCCAGCCGGCCGGCCTCGATCACCGACTCGGCCGCGGCCGCCGGAGCGGCGCCGCGCCCGAGGTGCACGGCCAGCGCCGCCCCGAACGTGTCACCGGCGCCGACGAGCGGCACGCCGTCCACCACGCGCCGCGGGACCATGGCCGCGACCCGGTCGGCCGCGGGGTCGTCGAGCAGGTACCCGCGCTCGCCGAGCGTCACCACGAGGAGCGGCCGCGGCCCAAGGCGGGCTCGGAGCTGCGCCGCCTGGCCGAAGGGATCGGTCGGGGTCTCGGCCAGGTCCTCGGTCGAGACCACGATGGCGTCGCTGTCACCGAAGGCGCGCCACAGCCCATCCGGCACGTCGCCCAGGGCCAGCGGGTGGACGGCCCCGCCCGGCACCAGCCGCCGCAGCCATCCCTGGATCAGCAGCACGCTGAGTCGCGGCCGGAGGCGCTCTCGCACCGCGGCGAGCGTGTCGACCGGCAGCTCATCCGCGATCGGCGCGAGCAGCGCCACGTCCGGTGTCTGCACAGCGTCGAGCGCCTCCGCGTCGAGGGTGCCACCGGCGCGCTCGTAGACGAGCACTCGGCGTCCGGCGGCCTCCTCGTGGCGGTAGGTCGTCGTCGCATCGGCGGCACGATGATGGACGTGGCCCAGGGCCGCGAGACGCGCCAGACCGGTGCGAGCCTCGAGCTCCGGGCCGGCGACGGTCAGTGTCGTCACCCCGGCCCCCTCCGAGGCCGCGGCCAGGCCCGCGTGCAGCACCGATCCGCCCGGCGCCCGTCGTCCGTCCGCGAAGCGGTCGATGGTCAGTCCACCGACGATCAGCAGCTCGGGCATCGGTCTATCATCGGTTCCATGCAGCTGTACTTCTACGAACTCCACGAGGGCGCCACCGACCTGATGACCGATGCGCTGCTCGTCTCGGAGCGCGACCATACCCCAGCCCAGTTCGTGGGGATGGTCGAGGCGGCACGCCGAGCCGTGATCGAGACGTTCGAGGAGGACACCCTGGTCGAGGCGATCGCCCGCGAGCTCGAGCGCTCGCACGGCTTCACCTACATCGCCGACGAGAAGCTGCGTGCCTCGATGAGCGTCGGGATCGAGGACGAGGATACCTACCTCGTCGAGCAGAGCGACGAGTTTCGCTCGATCGTGGCCGAGATGGAGCGCTCGTAGCGTCTCGCACCCGGTCAGCGACCGACGTTGAAGAGCACCTCGATCACGTCGCCGTCCTTCACGAGGTAGTCCCGCCCCTCCTGTCGCAGCGTTCCACGCTTTCGCGCCTCGGCCATCGAGCCGGCGTGGAGCAGGTCGTCGACGCCGATGACCTGGGCGCGGATGAAGCCGCGCGCAAGGTCGGAGTGGATGGCGCCCGCGGCCTCGACGGCCGTCGACCCGACACGGAGCGTCCATGCGCGACACTCGTCCTCGCCGGCAGTGAAGAAGCTGAACAGCCCCAGCAGCTCGTAGGTCAGCCGGATCACGCGGCCGCGTGACGGCTCACTGATGCCGAGGTCATCCATGAACAGCCGGGCATCGTCCTCGCCGAGCTCGGCGATCTCGGCCTCGATCTTCCCGGCCAGCGCCGCGACATCGGTGTGGGGCTGCACGTACCGCTCGCGCCCGGTGGCCTCGAGCGTGGGAGCCTCCGGCAGACGGGCCTCGTCGACATTCAGGACCACGAGCACCGGCTTCTGGGTCAGAAACCGGTATCCGCGCAGGAGCAGCTCCTCGTCCGCGGTGAGGCCGAACGAGCGGATCGGCCGGCCGTCCGACAGGTGCGGCTCCACGCGACGCAGGAGCTCCTCCTCCCGCTGCGCCTGCTCACGCTCCGCCTGCGAGCCGTGCCTGCCCTGGGTCTTCAGCTTCTCGAGCCGCTTCTCGATGACTGACAGATCCGCAACGGTGAACTCGAGATCGAGGTCGTCCACGTCGCGCCACGGGTCGGCGTGCGAGGCGGTTGCCGGGTCGTCGAAGGCGCGCGCGACGTGGAGCAGGGCGTCGGCGGTGCGCATCTGGCCCAGGGCGTCCGGGTTGATCGTGCCGTCGCGAGCGGCACCCGCCGGGATGGCGACGTCGACGTACGTGACGTCGGCATAGGTCGTCTTCTTCGGAGCGAACAGGGCCGCCAGTCGATCGACCCGCTCATCGGGCACCTTCACGACGCTGACGTTCGGGGCGGCGCGACCACCGGAGTACCCGCCGGTCTCGGCATGGCCGCCGGTCAACGCGTTGAAGACGGTGGTCTTGCCGCTCCCCGGCAGACCGACGATCGTGACCTGCATCGGCTCAGTACCCGGCCTCGAGGTCGACCACGTTGCGCAGCGGCTCCCCCGCCCGGTGCCGACGCAGGTTCTCGACGAACAGGTCGACGCTGCGCTCGATGACCCGGTCCGATGCCCAGCTGGTGTGCGGCGTGATCACCAGGTTCGGCGTGCGGTAGAGCGGCGACTCCGGGCTGAGGGGCTCCTCGGCGAAGACGTCGAGCACGGCGCCACCGATCCAGCCGTTCTCCAGTGCGCGCCGCAGCGCGAGCTCGTCGATGAGCCTCCCCCGCGCGATGTTGATCAGCCACGCGTCCTCGCGCATGGCCGCCAGCTCCTCGGCGCCGATGAGGCCCGCCGTCTCCTCGGTGAGCGGCGCTGCCACCACGACCACGTCGCTCTCGCGCAGGACGTCGTGCAGCGCCTCCAGCGGGCGCAGCTCCACGCCGGCCGCTCCGCTCCCTCGCTCCGAATGCCGGCGGGTGGCAAGGATGCGGCAACCGAACGGCTCCAGGAGTCGCGCCACCTCGATGCCGATGCTGCCGAAGCCGATGATCGCCACCGTCAGCTCGGCAAGCTCCCGGCCGCGCAGCGGCTGCCAGGTGCGCTCGCGCTGGAGCTCGAGCAGCGCGGGCAGCCGCCTCGCCACGGCGAGGGACATCATGACCACATACTCGGCGATCGGTCGGCTGAAGACGCCTCGGGCATTGGTGAGCAGGAGTTCGCGCGTACGCAGCGCGGGCGTGGCGATGCGGTCGACCCCCGCCGACGCCGAGTGGATCCAGCGCAGCCGCGGCGAGCGCTCGACGATGTGGTCAAGCACCGCGGTTCCGACCGCCCCGACCAGGAGGGCCTCGGCCCGCTCGAAGGCCGACTCGTCCGCGTCACCGTGGATGTGGCCGTCCGCCGAGATGCGCACGCAGAGGACGCCGTCGACCGCCTCGATCCGTCCGACCTGGTGCCGGCTCAGCGGCGCCCCGAGGATCGGCGTGGCGAGGACGGTGAATGACGGCTCGCTCAGGTGACGCCTCCCGCGGCTCCCTGCCTCTGCTCGATGCGCTCGATCCAGCGATCCGGGGCGCGGATCTCCTCGAGACTCGGCAGGAAGGCCGGGCCGGTCCAGACACGGTTGAGGAAGTCGCGGCCCCGGCTGGCGATGACCGCGTCGGCGAACCGCTCGCCGGCCGCGTACTGTTCCATCTTCAGGTCCAGGCCGGTGACGCGCATGATCGCCCGCTCCACGGCCCCGCGTCGCTCGCCGCGTCGCTCGAACCGGTGGTGGATCTCCTCGAAGTTGGGCAGGATCCCGGCGCCCGCCGCGTTCATCACGTGGTTCGAGTAGCCCTCCAGCAGCGACATGAGGGCCTGCGTTCGGTTGAAGGTGTCGCGCTGCCGCGGCGTCATGATCCGCTCCAGCCAGTGGCCCTGCCCGCCGGCGGCAGCATCGCGCAGGCGGCCCATCAGTCCGCCGGACTCCGCGGCCAGCTGTTCGACCGTCTCGGCCACCAGGCCGGCGAAGTACGGACGCAGCCACTCGTGCGCCTCGAACTCGAACGCGTGCGTCGCCTCGTGGAGCGCGATGAAGGTGCGGAACTCGTCGCGCGGAAGGCGCATCGAGGCCGCCGACCCGACGATGTTCGGCTCCACGAAGTGTAACCGGCCTCGGGTCGGTCCGGCCGCCAGCAGGCTGACGTCGTATTGGCCGAGCACCTTGCGCCCGAGGAAGGCGAGCATGAAGCCGAGCTGCTGGTTGCCGACCGTGCGGTTCACCCAGCGCGACACGGCGCGGCCGGTCGTGTCGGGGCCCTCCTGCGAGTCCGTGATCACGCGCTCGACGCGCTCGAGCAGCACGCGGAAGGTCGCCAGGTTCAGATCCACCCACTCGCGACGGTCGACCACCGCCGGTGTCTCGAGCGCCGCCGGAAGCGGCGAGCCGATCTCCTCGGCCACGATCGGCTCGATGCGAAGCAGGGTCTCGCGGTAGAAGGCTTCCGCCTCGGCCCGGTGTCGGGCTGCGAGCGGCGCCCCAGCCTCGCCCAGCCGACGGTGCGCGATCTCGCGGACCGCCTCCCAGTCGATCAGGTGCGTGCCGGCGCGGCGCATGATCTCGCGCGACGCGACACTCGCCCCGAGGGCGAGCAGTCCGCCGACCACGATGCCGGTGCCGAGCCTGGTGCTGTGTCGTGACATCGGGCTCAGTCTACGGGAAGCGCGCCGATCGCCTCGATCGATGCCTCCTCCACCTCCGGCAGCCCATCGCCGAACACGCGCCGGGCAACGGTGACGAAGGCGGCCACGTCGCCCGTCGTGGCCACCCGGTGCGACGGGAGCGACCCCGGGCCGCTTCGAGCGCCGAGCGCGTCGAGCAGATCCTCGACCGCCAGGGCGGTGGTGAAGGCGGAGTCGACGACCGCGACGCCCTCGCCGACGATCCGCGAGATCGGCTCCCGCAGCAGCGGATAGTGGGTGCACCCCAGCAGCAGCGTGTCCAGCGTCGGCTCCGCCTCGAGCATCGGATCCAGGTAGGCGCGCAGGACAGACTCGGCGCGTCGGCCGTCGACGATCCCGGCCTCGACCATCGGCACCAGCTCGGGGCAGGCAAGCTGGAAGACGCTCGCGGAAGCGTCAGCCTCGAGAATGGCGGCGGGGTAGGCGCCCGACTCCACGGTGCCGGCCGTGGCCATCACGCCGACCTGCCGGCTGCGGGTTGCGGCGGCGGCGGCGACCGCCCCGGGCCGCACGACGCCGACGACGGGGACCGACACCTGCGCTCGAACGGCGTCGAGTGCCCGGGCGGTGGCGGTGTTGCAGGCGAGGACCAGCAGCTTCACGTCCTGGTCCATCAGCCACTCGACCGCCTCGAGCGTGAAGCGGCGCACCTCCTCGGCCGGCCGCGGCCCGTACGGGGTGCGGGCGTTGTCGCCGAGGTAGATCATGGTCTCCGCGGGCAGCCGACGATGCAGCTCCGCGAGGACGGTGAGCCCGCCGACGCCGGAGTCGAAGACGCCGATCGGCCGCGCGTCCTGGCGAGAAGCGGTCATCCGCCTGCGGTCAGCGCCGCGACAGCGCGGGCGACCGCTCGCGCAGGCGCGAGGCAAGCGAGTCGGCGATGCCTCGCACGCCCCGGGCGATGGGCGCGTCGGGGCTCGAGCTGACGAACGCGTTGCCCTCGTTGTTCGCGGCCAGCACGAGGTGGCCGTCGGACACGACCTCGAAGTCGACACGCCTGCCGAGCGCCTGCTCGAGATCGGCCTTGGAGAACCCACCGGACGAGTCGGACCGGTTCAGGACGGTCGCCAACTTGGACGCGGGGTAGCCGATGGCCGCGAAGGTCTCGGCCGACATGACGAGGCCGCGAATCGCCATCGCGTCGTAGGTGAGCACCTGCAGGATGAGATCGGCCGAGTCCAGGAAGACGAGCACGTCCTCGCTCAGCGCCGCGCGCGTGTCGATGATCACGAACTCGTAGATCTTGCGGAGGATCGAGAGCACCTTCTCGATGTCGCGCACCGTGACCATCTCCGCCATCTCGACGCGTGGCGGCGCCAGCAGGATGTCGATGCCCGACGGATCACGCCACATGACGTCGGCCAGGTCCTGTTCGCGGATCCGGTCGGTCGGCAGGTTGACGATCGAGGGGGCGACCGCCGGAACGCGGAGCAGGCCGCGCAGGTCGCTGAACTGGAGCGACCCGTCGATGAGGCAGACCCGGTGATCCTCACCGAGCGCGACGGCGAGGTTGTAGGCGAGGGTCGTGCGGCCGACGCCGCCCTTGGGCGAGAAGAGCGTCACCACCAGCGATCCCGAGCCGGCCGACTCTGCGGCCCGCGCCTCGCCCACCTTGCGAACCATGGTCGTCAGGTCGAAGCCGGTGAAGGGCATCTTCAGCACGGCGTCGACGCCGCGCTCCGGGTTCTCGCTCACGGGATTCTGGGGGACGGTGAGCATGATGAGCCCCACCTGCGGTTCGGCGCGGCGGATCTCCTCGGCCACCTTCTGACCACTCATCCGGCCCTGGAGCAGCGCATCGACGATGACCACGTCCGGCTTCAGCTCGCCGACGGTGCCGACCGCCCGGTCTCCGGCGGTCACGACATCGAGCATCTTGATCTGCGACTGGGCGTTGAGCAGCGAGCGGATGTGCGAGGCGACCTGCGGCACGTCCTCGACCACCAGGAGCCGGATCTGTTCGCCTGTCATCCGTTCACTCCATGCCGGGTTCCGTCGCTGCCTTCAGCACCAGGATGCAGCGCTCGCTTCGCTCGTCCAGCGGGCCCGAGTCGTGCGACCCGAAGGCCGCCTCGATGACCAGCTCGGCCTGCTCGGCGAGGGCGAGGACTGCCGAAGGTGATGGATACCAGAGCCGGAAGCTTGCCGAAAGCCGCGCTATCGTACCATCGGCCTCCGCGAGATCCGTCAGCGTCGCGTAGGCCACCCGCAGCCCCTCCGGCGTCTCGCGCCGCTCGAGCCGCGAGCGCCGGACCACGCGACGCTCCCCGATCCGTCGACTCCAGTCGACGCTCAGCGGCAGATCCTCGGTCGGCAGTCCGCCCGGCCCGAGCAGGTCGACGATCAGCACGCCGTCATCGGCGAGGAGCCGGCGAGCGGCGGCAAGGGCCCGGATGGCCTCCTCCGGCCCGTCGAGATGCGCGAGCACGCCGGCGAGGATGGCCAGCCTGAACCGATCTCTCCGCCGGACCGATCGCACGTCCCCCGCCATGAGCTCGATGCGGCCCGACGCGCGCGCCTCTCGCAGGACCGGGTCCCCGCTCACCCGCCGTTCCGCGCGGGTCAGCAGCGCGGACGATCCATCGACCCCGACGATGCGCGCGGCACCGCCCTCGAGCAACGCGCGGAACAGGCGTCCCGATCCGCAGCCAAGATCGATCACCGCGCCCCGCTGCCGGCGCGCCCAGGAGCGATAGAAGCCGAGATCCCCGGTGATCTCGTCGTGCTCGAGGTCGTAGAGCTCGGCGAGGACGGCCTCGTCGCCACCCTGTCCGGCCAGGATGTCGGTCAGCCCGATTCCTCCCGAGGCTCGGTCCGGCGCCTCCCGCCCCCCTGCGCACGCAGCTCCCGCCAGGCAGACTCCACCAGTGACGGGTCCCGGATCAAGGTGACCGCGGTGCGGGCCAGGACCCGGATCGCCTTGGGCAGCATCGCGTCACCGTCGCTCCCGCCGGCA
>JAHWJN010000027.1:0-4050 GCA_019348395.1 Chloroflexota bacterium | reverse complement strand
TGCGCCGCGAACACGTGGGAATGGCCCGGTGTCCCGCGCGGTGCGATCGACAGGAACGGATGGATGGTGGGGACCTCGTGGCTGACGTTCGCCATGTCGGTACTCCCCGCATTCGGGTCGGACGGATCGTCGGCGATCCCGACCTCGTCGAGGCCCTGCCGCCAGAGCCCAAGCAGGGTCGGGTTGTTGCGCATGGTCCGGCATCGGTTCATCGGATTGTGGTCGAGCTCGACCGTGCAGCCGGTCGCGGACGCGGCTGCCTCCGCCATCGCACCGAAGCGCTCGATCATCGGATCGAGGTCCTCGTCGATCGGTGTCCGGAGGTACCAGCGGCCGCGCGTCAGGTCGGGGACGATATTGGGCGCCGCGCCGCCGTGGGTGATGATGCCGTGGACGCGCTCGCCGGGCTTCAGGTGCTGTCGCCACTGGGCGACCATGGTGTGGAGCAGCACGATGGCGTCGAGCGCATTCTTGCCGAGCCACGGATCCGCGCTGGCGTGGGCCAGCACGCCGTGAAACGTGACGCCGATCTCGGTGACCGCCAGGCACACGATCTCGGCACTGTTCGAGTCCGATGGGTGGATCTGCAGGCACACGTCCACGTCGTCGAAGATCCCCGCTTCGATGAGGTGAACCTTCCCGTTGCCGGCCTCCTCGGCCGGCGTGCCGATGAACCGGATCTCGCCGTCGAACCGGCGACCGAGCGTGGACGCGGCCGCGATCGCAGCGCCGGCGCTCGACGAGCACATGAGGTTGTGGCCGCAGCCGTGGCCCACCTCGGGCAGGGCGTCGTATTCGCCGGCGAAGGCGATCACCGGGCCGCGACCGCTGCCTCGCCAGCGTGCCACGAGCGCGGTATCGAGTCCTCCGGCCGGCGCGGTGACCTCGAAACCGTGCCGCTCCAGCATCTCCGCCGTCCAGCGAGACGCCCGATGTTCATCGAACGCGATCTCCGGTGCGGCGTGGACACGATGCGAAAGGTCGAGCGCATCGGGAAGGACCGCCTCCACGGCGGCATCGAGGCTCGGGGACGTGGACTCGGTCATGGTCAGCCTCCGCTACGGGTCGCGGCGGGCGACGAACCATTCCAGCACGCCGCCGAGCATGATCGTGAACAGAGCGACCGGGACGTTCAGCGCCTCGGCCAGTCGAAGACCGGCCAGGGCGGCCAGGACCAATCCGACCAGCGCCCCTCGGCGGCCGGCGCGCCACCACGCGCCACGATAGACGATGCGCCGGCGGGCAACGAACTCGCCCAGGAACGCGAAGGGCGTCACCAGGAGAGCGGACGAGCCGGACGCCAGCGTGATCGCGACCACGAGGTTGCGCGTCGCGTCGGGGCACGGCTGCGCCTCCGTCTCCACCGGGCATGCGCTGCCGGCGAACCCGACGAGCGCGACGATCCCCAGCGCACCGGCCAGCAGCAGGGCGGCGACGATCACTCGCTGGCGGCCGCTCATCTCGAGGCGTCGGGGCAGATCTCGCGAAAGGGACAGTAGCCGCAGCGCATCGCCGACGGGTTGGCCTCGAAGCGTCCGGCCCGCACGCCGTCCGCGACGAGCCCCAGCTTCTGCTGCGCCGTGGCCAGCCGTCGCTCGGACGGCTCGGTGCGGCCCACCACGCCCGACTCGAGGAAGTGCAGCGCGAGCTCGTCGGGCAGCGTGCCGTGCTCCGCCTCGTGTGCCAGGGCGTAGATCTGAAGCTGGAGCGATTCGCGAGCACGCCGGTTCGCGGTCGCGAGGTCGCGCACGTCGCTCGACTTGTAGTCGGTGATCACCACCCGGCCGGCGTCGTCGCGGTCGACCCGGTCGTAGCGGCCCCGGAGGCGGTCGGCGCCGAGGGCCACCGTGAAGTCCTGCTCGACGGCGACCGGCTGCGCCGGGTCGCGCTGCTGCTCGGCCCAGAAGCGCGACACGGCCTCGTGTGCCGCCGCGCGACGTGCCTCCTCGTGCTCGCGGGTAAGGAAGCCGACCGACTCCCAGGCAGCGTCGAGGGCGGCGTGGACCTCGTCCTCCTGCATCGGCCGGCCGGCAAGCTGCCGTCGATGGAAGGCCTGGACCGCCGCGTGGAGCGCCTTGCCGTAGACCATCTGGTGCGAGACCGGCGTCGGAATCCGCAGCACGTGGCCGTAGCGGTACTTCGCCGGGCAGTCGAGGTAGTCGTTCACCTGCCCGTAGCTCAGCCACAGCGGACGGTCGCCGAGGGCCGGACGAGGATGGGCCGGGGCGGCCGGCTCGGTCGCACCGGCGTGTCGCGCCAGCTGCTCTCCGGGGTTCGGCCGCACGGTCTCCGGCGGCGTGGCGGGCGGCAGGTCGAGCGCCTCGGTCACGAATTGGCTGACGCTGCGCGCGCGCCGGCCCCCGTAGTCCCGCGCCCAGGTCATCACCAGCTCCTCCCGCGCGCGGGTCATTCCCACGTAGAAGAGCCGGCGCTCCTCGGCGGTGTGCTGCTCGTCGCCGGTCGTCACGGGCGCGCGCAGCAGCTCGTCGGGAAGCTCCAGGGCGTCCGGCCGATCGCGCCCCGGAAACCGGTCCGGGACCAAGCCGACCAGGAAGACGACCCCGAACTCCAGCCCCTTGGCCTTGTGGTAGGTCAGGACGTGGACGGCGTCGCCCTCGTCGGGATCCGCATCGGCGGTCGACGGGTCGTCCCCCGTCTCGATCAGCGTATCGATCTGCGCCACCAGGAAGGGCAGCCGATCGTCGCGCAGCAGCCCGCCCTGTCGCCGCACGATGTCGAAGAAGCGGGCCACGTTGGCGATTCGCTCCTCCCCGGTCTCGCGCGCCTCGCGGGCCAGGCGCGCGAGCCAGCCGGAGCTCGAAATGAAGTGGTACAGGAGCTCGCCGCAGCTTCGCTCGCTGCTCAACGCCCGGTGCGCGTCCAGGCTGGCGATCAGGCGCTGCACCACCTCGATGGCGCGGATTCCGAACGGCGACTCCTCCGGATGGTCGACGGCTTCCCGCAGCGCCACCACCAGGCTGCTGCGGCGGCGACGGGCGCGGTTCATGGCCAGCGTCACATCGGCGGGCGAGAGGCCGAAGATCTCGCCGGTGGCCAGGTCGTAGACGCTGATCGAGTCGTCCGGATCGTTCACCGCTCGCAGGAAGCTGATGAGCAGCCGCACCTCCGGTTGGCGGTACAGGCCGGCCGTGCCGCTGAAGCGCCATGGCACGCGGGCCAGGTTGAGCGCACGGATGTACGCATCGGCATCGCGGTTGCCGCGGACCAGGATGGCGTGGTCACCCGGTCGGCGGCCGGCCGCGATGGATGTTCGGATGCGCTCGGCAACGGCATCCGCCTCCTCCGAGCCTGTGGTGTAACCGACGTGCTGAATGGGCCCGCCGTCCGGCTCCGCCCGGCCGAACTTCGCTCGGGCCTTCAGGCGCTTGTCGAGGCCCTCGCGCGCCTCAAGACGATCAGGATCGTTGTGCCGGATGAGCCGATGGGCCGCGTCCAGGATCGGCTGACGGCTCCGGTAGTTGTCGACGAGCACGACGCTGGTCGCCTTCGGATACGCCTCTCGAAAGCCGAGGATGTTCCCGAGCGCGGCACCGCGGAAGCGGTAGATGCTCTGGTCGTCGTCGCCGACCACGGTGACGTTGCCGTGCTCAGACGCGAGCAGCTTCACCAGCTCCCACTGCGCGTGATTCGTGTCCTGGAACTCGTCGACGAGGATGTACCGGTAGCGCTGACGCTCCTCGGCCAGGACGGCGGGGTGCTCACGCAGCAGACGAAGCGCCAGGCTCACCTGGTCACCGAAGTCGATCCGGTCAGACGAGCGCATGAGGCGCACATAGGCGGCGTACGTCTCGGCCAGCTCACGCTGCGCGGCAGCTAGTTCGGCGAGCGCCCCGTCGTCGGGACTGGCCGCCGCCTCGGCCTCGAGGCGCGCCCGTCGCCGGTGAAGCCCGGCGAGGAGAAGGAGAAGAAGGCCAGGGCCGCGGCGCCGCAGGCGAAGCCTTCCGCTCCGGATAAAGCGCAGGCGAAGCCCTCCGCAAGCCAGGCCGCTGCCGACCGCGACCCGGCGGCCGCGGGCGCGCCCGCCCAGGG
>JAHWJN010000026.1 GCA_019348395.1 Chloroflexota bacterium | reverse complement strand
CGGTGGTCGATTCGATGAAGTCGGGGTACAGCGTGCCCTGGACCAGGAAGTCGATCTGCCCGATCTTCGCCGCCTCCTCCTCGAACACCCGGATGAACTCGTCGCCGATGATGCGCCGCTTCTCCTCTGGGTCCTCGACGCCCGCCAGGCGCCGGAGGAATCGCTCGCGCGCGTCGACCATGACGAGGTTCATGCCCAGGTCGCGCTCGAAGGTGACCCGCAGCAGCTCGGACTCGCGCTTCCGCATGAGTCCGTGGTCGACGTAGATGCAGGTCAGCTGATCGCCAATGGCCCGATGCACGATCGTCGCGGCCACGGCGGAGTCCACGCCGCCGGACAGGGCGCAGATGACGTGGCCGGCGCCGACCCGTGCTCGGGTCCCGGCCACCGTGGTCTCGACGAGGTTGGCGGCCGTCCAGTTCGGCCGTGCGCCGGCGATGCCGACCACGAAGTTGCGCAGCACGTCGCGGCCGACCGGGGTGTGGACGACCTCGGGATGGAACTGGATGCCGTAGAGGTTGCGCCCGGGATCGGCCAGGCCGGCGTACGGGGTCGAATCGGTCTGGGCCGTTGCCCGGAAGCCCTCCGGCGGACGAAGGATCGAGTCGCCGTGGCTCATCCACACCGGCTGCTCGCCCTCGATGCCGGCGAACAGCCCGTCGCTGCCGGTGATGCTCACCGTGGCGGGCCCGTACTCTCGCTTCTCGGAAGGGACGACCTCGCCGCCGAGCTCGTGGGCCATGAGCTGCAGGCCATAGCAGATGCCGAGCACCGGCAGCCGCCCGGACCACAGCGCCGGGTCGGCGCGAGGCGCACCGGCGTCGTACACCGATGAGGGTCCGCCCGACAGGATCACGGCCTTCACGCCGCGGCGCTCGAGCTCGGCCATCGGCGTGTCGTGCGGAAGCAGCTCCGAGTATACGTTGAGCTCACGGACCCGGCGGGCGATGAGCTGCGCGAACTGGCTGCCGAAGTCGAGGACGGCGACCGCGTCGGGGCGTTCGGGCGCCTCGCTGTCCGAGCGTACCGGCGGTGGCGCGTGGAGCGCCTGCTCGAGATAGGCCTCGACCTCGGCGTCGTCCGGCGCCAGGACGCGGTGACCGGCGTTGGCCGCCTCGCCGTGGACGGTGCGACCGCGTTCCTCGGATGGTGACCTTGGGCTCTCGCTCACGCGCGCTCCGGTGGAGGATGCTGGTGAAGCCCGAGTCTACAGCCGCGCCAGTCGGATGGCTGGCCGATCGCCTAGGTGGCGCGGCCGAAGAACCGTTCGAGGTCGTCGCTCGTCACGGCGTCGTCCTGGTAGGTCGAGGTCCCGGGGCCGAGCAGCTCCTCGGCAGCGCGTCGCAGGGCGCCGTACGCGGCGCGCGCCAGCGGACCGCCGGTGGAGACGCGCCGTACGCCGATCTCGGCCAGCTCCGAAATCGACGGCCCGTGTCGCATGGCCAGGACGTTCACCGGCGCATCGGTCGCCTCGACGACGCGGCGGATGTCCCGCGGATCGGTCAACCGTGGGGCGTACACCACGTCGGCGCCGGCAGCCCGGTAGGCGCGCAGCCTCGACACGGTGTCCTCGATGTCGTCGATGCCGTACAGCGCGTTCTCGGCCCGCGCGGTGAGCAGCATCCCGTGCCGGTGCGCAGCGTCCGCCGCCGCGGCGACACGCTCCGCCGCGACGTCCACGTCGTCGATCGCCCGGTGGGCCGGGTCGTAGTCCTCGATCGAGCAGCCGGACGCCCCGGCCTCGGCAATCAGTGACACCGTCTCGGCGACCCCGGCCGGATCACCCGCGAAGCCGCGCTCGGCATCGACGTTGAGGGGGAGGTCGACGGCCGCGGAGAGCGCGGCGACGTGCGTCAGCAGCTCGTCGCGGGTGACCGACTGGTCCACCTTGCCGAGCGACGCCGCGTGCCCGAGGCTCGTCGTCGCCAGCGCCGGAAACCCCATCGAGGACAGGATGCGCGCCGACCCGCTGTCCCACGGGTTGGGCATGACGAACAGGCCTCGCTCGTGGAGCTGACGGAAGCGATCGCGACGCGAGGTCCACTCGGCGGAGCCCATCGCCGGTCAGCGTATCAGGCGTCGAGCCACTCGCGCGGGTGGGCCGACAGGAAGTCCTCCACGGGGATGCCCCCCTCTCCGACGAGGAGCGAGCGTGACCCGCGGTGGCTCTGGGTGAACGCGATGGTGCCAGCGGCCCCTCGAGGGTGGCCGGATCGAACCTCGATCGCCATCGGCGCATTTCGGGTGCGCATCAGCTTGCCGGGCCGGATAACCCAGTCGACCTCGTTGTTGCCCTCGCGCCACCACGTCAGCTCGTCGGGGTCGGCATGCGCCCACAGGTGGGCCCCCACGGCCGTTTCGACGAGGCGCCCCCAGGACTCGTGGTCTTCCCTGGCGCGGGCGAAGGTCGTCCGGGCGGTGGCGTTGACCAGGGCAGTATTGAGGGCGAGCAGCTTCGGCGACGAGGCACGGCGGCGGACCGCAGAGCCGGAATACTTGCCGATCCCGGTCACCATCCCCGCACCGCCGAGCAGGTCCAGGTAGTGCGCCAGGGTGACGGTGTTGCCCGCGTCGGTCAGCGTCCCGAGCATCTTCGTGTAGCTGAGCACCCGGCCCGAGTAGGTGCACGCCAGCCGGAAGAGCTGGCGGAGCAACGCCGGCTTTTCGACCCGGTTGAGCAGGAGGATGTCGCGCGACAGGTTCGTCTCGACGATGGAGTCGAGGATGTACTCCTCCCAGCGCTCGTGCCGCTTGATCAGGGGCGCCGCGCCGGGGTAGCCGCCATAGAAGAGGTAGGTGTCGAGGTCCCAGCCGAACGCATCGCGCATCTCGGCGAAGGTCCAGTGCGTGACGCGGACGATCTCGAATCGTCCTGCGAGCGAGTCCGAGAGGCCCTGTCGCACGAGCAGCGGGGCCGATCCGAGCAGCATGACGCGCAGCGGAAGGCCCAGCGTCGTGTCCTCGTCCCACAGCTGCTTCACGACGTCCGACCAGTCGCGGATCTTCTGGACCTCGTCGAGCACGAGGATCCCGCCGGCACGACCCCCGTTCCGCGCGGCCTGCCGGCCGATCTGCCACTGCGTGAAGATCCAGCCGACATCCTCCGGGTCCGGTGCATCGGCCGATGCGAAGTGCCCCGGGATCCCGATGGCGTCCATCACCTGGCGCGCCACCGTCGTCTTGCCCACCTGGCGCGGGCCGGCCAGGACCTGGATGAAACGCCGGGGTTCGTGGGCTCGTTCGAGGATCTCGTCGTAGATCGGACGCCGATAGATCCGATGCTTCCGCGCGCTCACGTACTCACTCTGTCGAGCATGATTACTCAGTGTACCGAGTGAAAGAACTCAGGGAGGGCCTGAGGGCCGAGCCGGCCTCAACGCACCCGTGGACGGTCAGCGGCCCTCCTCCATGTAGAACTCGCGAAACTCGGTGCAGCGCCCGTCGGGTGCGAAGCGGAGGAGGTAGCCGTTGTGGAAGGTTCTCTGCGGCTCGTCGCCGGCCGCGGCATATCGGCTCCACCCGACCGCGACCGCCCGGTCGCCGTCCACGGCGTACGGTTCGTAGTGCGCGTCCCAGCCCTCCGGATCGTCCGGATCGTCGAGCCATGACCCGACGATCGCGTCGCGGCCGCGGAAGGCGTACTCATCGTCGAGCCACGGCCGGTAGCTGTACACCGCGTCCTCGGTGAACAGGTCGGCAATCGCCCTGGCTCGTTGGCACGCCAGGCCTCGATATACCGAACGAGCCAGGCACGGACATCGTCGCGGGTCACCATGGCCGGCATCCTACCGGGCGTGGGGCCGAACGGACGTTCCGTGCCGCGGCAGAGCCCTCCACTCGTCGCGCAGCAGTGACATCACGTGCCCGTCGGTGAATCGGCCGTGCTCGTACCGATCATGGCGGAGCGTGCCCTCGTGGACGAAGCCCGCCTTCTCGTAGGCCCGCATGCCGCGTACGTTCTCGGTCCAGACGTTGAGCCCCACCCGCTCGACCCGCAACTCGGCGAAGGCGAAGTCGACGAGGGCGTTGACCGCATCGGTGCCGTAGCCCTTGCCCCACTCGTTCGACTCGCCGATGAAGATTCCGAGCATGGCGCTGCCGTTGAGCCGATCGACCTCGAACAGGGACACCTCCCCGATCGGTCGCTCGTCGTCGAGCAGGCAGATGAGAAAGGTGAAGAGGTCCTTCCCCTGGTCGCTCGTGATCCGTTCGATGCGTTGCTCGACCTGGACGAGGCTCAGCGGGGCGCGGTCGGGGTAGCCGGCCAGGTCCATGGGCCCGGCGTCGGCACGCCAGCGCCGGTACGTCTCGGCATCGGTGCGCTCGAACGCGCGGAGGAAGACGCGCTCGCCGCGGACGATGTGCTCCACGGAGCGGTGCTACTCGCGCCCGGCCAGCTGCCAGGACTTGCCCTCGGTCGCGATCGAGGGCGCGATGACCATCTCCACGCCGTGCATCTCGCGGATGGTCCGGGCGCCGAGCGATGCCATCGACTGGCGCAGGGCGCCGACGAGATTCTGGGTGCCATGCGTCGTCTCGGCCGGGCCGAACAGGATCTGCTCGAGCGGCAGCCGCTCACCGATGCGGATCCTCGTGCCCCGCGGCAGCGTCGGCGACGGCGCGGCCATCCCCCAGTTGAAGCCGAGGCCCGGCGCCTCGACGGCACCGGCGAACGGCGACCCGAGCATCACCGCATCGGCGCCGGAGGCGATGGCCTTGGCGATGTCGCCGCCGGTCTTCATCCCGCCGTCGGTGACGACCGGGACGTAGCGGCCAGTCTCGCGCTCGAACCGGTCACGGGCCGCCGCCACCTCGAGCGTGGCGCTGACCTGCGGCACGCCGATGCCCAGCACCTCGCGCGTCGTGCACGCCGCACCCGGACCGACCCCGACGAAGATGCCGGCCGCACCCTGGTGCATGAGCTGATACGCGGCCTCGCCGCTGACCGTGTTGCCCACGAGAACCGGCAGGCCCAGGCCGCCGGTCAGGTCAGCGAGTGAAAGAACCCGTCCCGAGGTCGAGATGTGCCGTGCGCTCGAGACCTGCGACTGCACCAGGAAGAGGTCGGCGCCGGCATCCGCGGCAAGCTCGGCGTGGTGCCAGGCGGCGGCCGGCGTGGTGGCCACCGCCGCGAGCGCGCCCTGTGCCTTGATGCGCATGATCAGCGCCCGGATGAGCTCGTCCCGAACCGGCCGTTGATAGGCCTCGGCAAGGACGTGAGCTGCCTTCCGACCGGACTCGGCCGCCGCGACCCGTTCGATGATGGGTGCCGCGTCCTCGTAGCGCGTGTAGAGCCCCTCGAGGTTGACGAAGGCGACTCCGCCGTGCCGGTGGAGCCGCACCGCGAAGTCGGCATCGGCCACGGCGTCCATGGCGGCCGCCAGGAAGGGGATCTCGAGACGAAACCCGCCGAGCTCGGTGGCGGGGTCGACCTCCGCCGGATCCACCGTCACGGCCCCGGGCACGAGCGCGATCTCCTCGAACCCGTACGCTCGCCGCAACCGGGTGTCGGCGGGATCGCGCACGGGCGCCGGCTCGATCACCCGGTGCCTCCAGGGGTATGCAAAACCCGCGCGGCATGAGGGCGCGGGCATCGGTCATTGCTCGGCTGGCTGACGGCTCGGATGGGGTGCACGTCACGCGGTGTTGCGGGTTTGTCGGAGTATACGCGGGGGTGCGCGGGGTCGGCGTGGCGAAGGAGCGCGTGCCCGATTGATCGGGCCACCTGGCGCCGGGGGTACTCGCCGCACGCGGTCTGCCCGATACATCGGGCGCAGGGTCACCGGAGCGGCCGGTCAGCGATGTCGGGGTGCCCTATTGCCCGATCCAGCGGTGGAAACGTCACGGACCGACGCGACCGGTGTACCGCTGCCCGATCTGTCATCTCCGGGCAGCGAGGCGACCGTCAGCGCGGGAGACGCTCCGGGTCGGGAGCCGGCTCCACCTCCACCTCACCGTCATCGAGTGAGGCCCGCACCTGGTCGCGGATGGCCTCCGCCCGCGTGCGGGCGGGCGGCTCGATCGGGGTGTCCTGGCGCGGCCCCTCATCGGGCTGCTCCATCGGCGCGTCGGTCGGCGCGGTGGTCGGCGCATCGTCGAGGTGGCGAGGCGCTGCACGGACGGCGCGGCGAAGGCTGAGCTCGCGATCCTCGACGATCTTCTCGGCGATGCGGCGGACCTCGGTCGTCAGCCACAGGTAGGCGGTCGAATCGGGCGTGTAGTCGGCCTCGGCGAAGGCGTCGATGCGACCGTCGCGCTGCAGCGTGCTGATCTGCTCGAACTGCGCGAGGGAGCCGCGCTGATACACGCCGAACGCCCTTCCACCGTTGGCGCTCACGACCGACCAGGCCGGAACGTCGGACGGCCCATCGGCGACGTAGATCATGTGCTCGAACGGCACGCGCCGCAGCTCATGCGGCAGGTGGGAGTTGACGTGGATCTCGGGGCGCTTGTTCGTGCCCTTGTTGATCTCGAACAACGCCCGGGTCTTCGACGTGTTGTCGATCTGGTAGCCGAGCGCCGTGATCTCCCTGCGCGGGAACAGCTGTCGCTGCTCGGGCCTGGCGTAGCCGGGTGGATGGTGCGCCTCGATGAACTCGCAGGCCCACACGTCGTCCACGTACTGGCGGACGGCGCTGCCCTCGATCATCGGCCGCAGGCCGGTGCTGACGACGTAGTGCTCGAGGGAGATGTCGGCGCGCTGGAAGTCGGGGTCGTCGTCGATGGACGCTCGCAGGGTCGCCAGGAACTCGGGCATGCCCGGATGGAAGGTGAGCTCGGCGCCCAGCTCGTGGAGTGTCGCGTTCGAGAGCCCACCGAAGGCTCCTGCCCGCACGTACTCGAGGATGTGGTTGAGGTACAGCGCGTCCTCGGCGACCCGGCGCGCCCCGTGAGCGAGATAGAAGTCACGCAGCGCGTCGACCTCCTCCCAGAAGATGCGCTCGTCAACGCCGTAGCGGGCAAACAGCGGGCTCTGCATGTTGCCCGGGATGAGTGTCTTGTCGAAGTCCCAGACGACGGCGATCACCGTCTGACTGAACGGTCCTGGCATACGGCTCCTGTGCGCGGAGTCAACGGAGGGTGCAGTCTACCGACGCCGGTCAATGCTGCCCCATGGCCCGATGGTCCGGCAGGCCGGGACGCCTCGAGCGCGCGGGCCGGCTGCCCGATATTTCGCGGAGGCGACCGACTATATCGGGCACGGCGATGCCGGACGGTCCACTGGCGCGCGGTTCGACCGATAGATCGGGCGCAGAAGCGCGGGAGCGGGGCTCATCGCGTGCTCCGGTGCGGTGGTGCCCGATATATCGGTGGATTGGCGACCGGCCAGGTCGTTCTGCGCTGTAGTGCCCGATCTATCGGGCCCGCGCCGCCCCCGCGCGCGGGCGGGCGGTTACGCCTCGAGTTCCACGCCGGCAGCCCGTGCGTCATCGGCGAGCGCTTCGAGGGCCTCGTCGGACGCGGCCGCTGCCTGGAGCAGGCCCATGATGCGGCTCACCCCGAGCTCGGCATAGGCGGCGAGGAGGTCCCGGCGTGGAGCACCGGGCGTCTTCCATTCCTCGGTGCCCCACCAGACGTGGACCGAGACGGCCAGCGAATCGGGATCGCGGGCGATCTCCTCGCAGCGCGATCTGATGGTCGGAAGGGCCTCGCGCAGCTCGTCGGGCGAGAGGCCATCGACGTTGAGCTCGTCGGCATAGCGGGCCGCGAGGCGCCAGGTCACGTTCGGCCCGTTGCCGCCGACCATGATCGGCATGCCGGTCGGCTGGATCGGCTTGGGGACGTTGCGGGCGCCCGAAACAGTGTGGTGCTCCCCCTCGTAGGTGGCATGCACCTCGCGGCCGGGCTCGAGCATGCGGCTCACGACCTCCAGCGCATCATGGAGCATCGCCAGGCGCTCCCTCGTCTCGGGAAAACCGTACCCGTACGCGAGCCACTCGTCGCGCTTCCACCCCGCACCGATGCCGAGCTCGAACCGTCCGCCACTGATCGTGTCGATGGTTGCCGCCATCTTCGCGGTGAGCGCCGGGTTCCGGAAGCCGTTGCAGATCACGACCTGGCCGAGCCGAACCCGCTCGGTCTCGGTTGCCAGCGCGGCAAGGGCGGTGAAGGACTCGAAGGTGATCTCGTCGGACGGCCGGGGCACGGTGTGGAAGTGATCGAACAGCCAAATCGACTCGGCGCCGATGCGCTCCGCGTGCTGCGCGACCTCGACGGTGCGCGCCCACGCACGGTCCGGCTCCCAGCCGTCGTATTCGCCGGTCCACCCCTGCGGGACGATCACGCCCAGCTTCATCGGTCCACCTCCCTGGTGATCATCTGCTCTCGCTCCGGCCCGACGCTGACGTGGCTGATCGGCACCCCCGCAAGGCCCTCGAGGCGCTCGACGTAGGCTCGTGCACCGTCCGGCAGGTCGTCCCAGGTGCGGGCGGCGGTCGTGTCGGTCCGCCAGCCGGTCACTTCCTCGTACACCGGCTCCAGCCGCTCGTAGACCGACGTCGACGCCGGCACCGTCGACCATTCGCGTCCGTCGACCGGGTCGCGGTAGGCGGTCGCGAGCCGGATGCGCTCGAATCGGTCGAGCACGTCGAGCTTGGTGAGCGCGATGCTCGAGTAGCCCGCCAGCCGGACGCTGAATCGCACCGCCACCGCGTCGTACCAGCCGCAGCGCCGCGGGCGCCCGGTGGAGGTGCCGTACTCGACACCCTGCTCGCGCAGTGCGGCGCCATCGGCGTCGTCCAGCTCGGTCGGCAACGGCCCGGTGCCCACCGCGGTGGTGTAGGCCTTGACGACGCCGAGGACACGATCGATGGCGACGGCCGGCAGCCCCGCGCCGAGGCTCGCGCCACCGGGAATCGGTGACGAGCTGGTCACGTACGGATAGATGCCCCAGTCGATGTCACGCATGGTTCCCAGCTGGCCCTCGAGCAGGATCCGCTGGCCGCGCGTGAGGGCGTCGTCCACGAGCGCCTGCCCGTCGACGACGTGCGACCGAAGGCGCTCGCCGGCCTCCAGGTACGCCGCGGTGATGCGCTCCTCATCCGTGGCCTCGTCGATCGCATCGGCCATCTCCGCGTCGTCGTAGCCGTCGGCCAGGCGGCGGATGCGTGGCAGCGTCGTGGCCAGGCGCTCCCGGAAGAGATCGGGCTCCATGAGATCCACGATGCGGATCCCCCGGCGCGCGACCTTGTCGACGTAGGCGGGCCCGATGCCGCGCGAGGTCGTGCCCAGCTTCGCCGCCCCGCGCTCGCGTTCCTCGAGCTGGTCGAGGAGGACGTGGTATGGCATCACGACATGGGCCCGGTCGCTGATGAACAGGTTGTCGCACGCGAAGCCGGCGGCCACCAGGCCATCCAGCTCCGTCACGAGCGCCGGCGGGTTGATGACCACGCCGTTGCCGAGCAGATTGCGGGTGCGCTCGTGGAAGATGCCGGACGGAATCAGGTGAAGCTTGAAGTGGCCGTGGGCATTGACCACCGTGTGCCCGGCGTTGTTCCCGCCGCCATAGCGGATGACCAGGTCCGCGTCGGCGGCAAGGTAGTCGACGACGCGTCCCTTCCCCTCGTCGCCCCACTGGGCGCCGACGACGGCGATCACGGACATGGCGCGGCGGCGAGGACCTCGTGCTTCGGGCGGCTCCTCATCCTAGCGCCGAGGTCGGCGATGCGCGCGGATTGCGCCAGGCGGAGATATCGGCCAACGAGCCGAGCAGGAGCGGCTGCGGGTGGCCCCCCATGCCATCCGACGCAACGCCCGGCGACTGGCCGCCGGTTCCGTGGCCGATAGCTCCACTGGCCCCAACGCGCCGCCCCGGACACCAGCAGTCCCGGAGCCTGCGCAGGAGGCCGACACGAGAACGCCGCCCACGCGGGCGGCGTTCGGATCGGTTCGGTGGCGGCGTGGGCTCAGCCTCGGGCGCGCACCTTGTCGAAGCAGTTCGAGCAGTAGACCGGTCGGTCGTTGCGGGGCAGGAACGGCACGAGCGCCTGTCCCCCGCATTCTGCGCACACGGCCGCGTGCATCTCCCGCTGGCCGTTGCCGCCACCGCCGGTGCTGATGCCCAGCTCACGGTTCTGCTTGGCGACGGCGCGGCAGCTCTGGCAGCGCTGCGGCTCGTTCACCAGGCCCTTGCTGGCGTAGAACTCCTGCTCCCCGGCCGAGAAGACGAAGTCCATCCCGCAGTCGCGACAGCGGATGGTCTTGTCGGCGTACACCCTCTCCAGTGCCTCCTATTTCTCGCACGACCGATCCCCGATTGGACGGTCGCGGCTGCGAGATACGAGGAGAATTCCACCGAACTCGGGTCAGACGCTCGGGACCGGGTCGCTCTGGCGCCCGAGTGTACACCTCGAACTCAAGCCCGTCTCCCCGGTTGCCGACCGCTCGGTCGCTCAGTAGGCCGCGATCTCCTCGCGGGCGGCCACGGTGTAGAAGCGTGTGTTCGCCTTCCGGAACTGCAGCGGCACCTCGCCGATCGGCCCGTTGCGGTGCTTGGCGACCTTCGCCTTCACCAGCTCCACCTCCGCGTCCGGGTTCTGCTCGCCCTCGCGGTAGAGGAAGATCACGACATCCGCGTCCTGCTCGATGGAGCCGGACTCACGCAGGTCCGAGAGGCGCGGCTCCGCCGTGCCGCGCTGCTCCACGCCTCGGGAGAGTTGCGACAGCGCCACGACGGGCACCTTGAGCTCGCGCGCGAGCTGCTTGAGGCCGCGGCTGATCTCGCTGACCTCCTGCACGCGGTTGGCGTCCCGGTTCGGCGTCGACGCCTGCATGAGCTGAAGGTAGTCGACGATCACCAGGTCGAGCCCGTGCTGCTCGGCCTCGAGCCGGCGGGCCTTGGTGCGGAGCTCCATGACCGACAGCGCCGGCGAGTCGTCGACCCACATCGGCGCCGATGCCATGTCGTTCATGACCGAGGCGATCTTGCTCCAGTCGGTCTCGTCCACGAACCCGGACTGGAGCGGGCGCGGGTTGATCCCGGACTCCGCGCTGAGCAGCCGGATGGCGAGCTGCTCCTTGCTCATCTCGAGACTGAAGACGGCGACCTTCTTGTTCTCGCGCACGGCCGCGTGCTGGGCCATGTTCAGCGCCAGCGACGTCTTCCCCACCGATGGCCGGGCGGCCAGGATGATCAGATCCGAGGGCTGGAACCCACCGAGCAGCGCGTCGAGCTGCGAGAGCCCGGTCGGGATGCCGATGATCTGGCCACGATGCTCGTGGAGGTACTCGAGCCGGTCGTACGCCTGTCCGAGCAGGATCGACAGGGAGTCGAACCCACCGTCGGTCCGTCGCTGGCTGATCTCGAACAGGATCGATTCGGCCCGGTCGATGGCGACCTCGGCGTCGTTCGTCAGGTAGATGACCTGGGCGTGGGCCGAGAAGCGGTCGACGAGGTCGAGCATCGCCCACTTGGCGTCGGCGCGGAGGTGGAGGAAGCACTCGTCCATCAACAGGGGGAGGCTCTCGCCCTCGACGCCGCAGTTCCACGACCGGTTGTGCGAGGTGCCGTCCCGGTTGCCCTCGCCGTTCGCGTCGTTGCGCTTGGTCTCGTACGTCGTGAGGTCCCGCAGCACGAAGCCGTCGTGCGCGGTGACGAAGTTGACCGACGCCGACGGCGAGCGGCCGTCGACGTTGTAGAGGTCGGAGGAGCCGGACAACCGGTAGGCGAGCTGCCGGACGCCACCGGTCTGGCCCCGCCAGGCATCGCGCACCGCGTCGCGGTAGCGGTCGTTCCACTCCGACCACAGCGGCGGGAACTCACCGACCTGGTAGCCGTCCTCGCCGACGTCCCACGGCTCGGCGATCAGCTTGACCTCGGACAGCACCGGGTCCTGCTGGAGCACCTGCAGAAAGGCCGACTGCGGGTCGAAGCCGTCGTCGCCGCGCGC
>JAHWJN010000025.1 GCA_019348395.1 Chloroflexota bacterium | reverse complement strand
CGCGGCGGCCGGACGACCGTGCGGCGGATGGCGTAGTAGACGAGGGCGCCGAGCACGAGGCCCATGAAGACGTTGGCGAAGAGTGTCACCACGCTCCAGGCGAACCCGCCGAGCGGCCAGGCCACGATGGTCTCCACCAGACCGTTGGTCAGGTAGTTGCCGGTCGTCGCCAGCAGGACGACGAAGCCCCAGAACACGAAGGCGTGCGCGATCCCCGGCCCGGGGTCCTGGAGCAGCCGCTTCTGCCCGAACACGAAGACGCCGAGCGCGGCGATGCGTCGTCCGATGCGGTCGAATCGATCGAGCGGCCGCCCGCGACGCAGCAGCGCCAGGTGCCAGCGCGCGCGGCGCCAGAACAGGAAGACCGCGACTGCCACGGGCACCACGATCAGGGGGTAGAACGGGATGGAGACGTCCATGCGTGGCGATCATGGTAGCGGCGTGGGCGGAACGGCCGTGCGCGCTGTCCGCTCCGAGGTGTATTGCAGGGGCTGGAGCTATCGGCCACGAACAGGCCCTTCCGTAACCGATCCCGTCACGCGGTGCAACCAGCGAGGATGAAGACGCCTGTTACGGGTGCTCGGTGGCTGATACGCCCACGGAGTGCAAGGCGATGGTCAATGATCTCCGCCGGCGATCTGGTCCAGGGCGTGGCCCAGGACCGGCAGGAGCGCCTCGAGTGACTCCATCGCGCCCCTCGGCGAGCCCGGCAGGTTCACGATCAGTGTTCGGCCGCGAATCCCCGCGACTCCCTGCGACAGCGACGCCATCGGCGTCGAGGCCATGCCCGCGGAGCGCATCAGCTCGGCGAGGCCGGGCGCCTCGCGCTCGATGACACGTCGCGTGGCGTTCGGCGTCACATCGGTCGGGGCGAGCCCGGTGCCACCGGTGGTCAGGATGAGCCGATGGCCGGCATCGGCGAGGCCCGCCAGGAGGGCGGTGATGCGGGACACCTCGTCCGGCACGACGATCGGCTCGGGCGCAGCGTCGTAGCCTTCGGCGCGGAGCCGCTCCACGAGCACCGGGCCCGACGCGTCCTCGCGCTGGCCTGCCGCCGAGCGGTTCGAGCAGGTGACCACCACTGCCATGTGCCGGGCCGGCTCGGATGCCGGGACCGGCTCGGCCTCCCGGCGCCAGTCACCCGATCGCCCGCCGGACTTCTCGAGCAGCTCGACGCGCTCGATGACGATGTCCCGCTGCAACGCCTTCGCCATGTCGTACAGGGTCAGCGCGGCCACCGATGCCGCCGTCAGCGCCTCCATCTCGACGCCGGTTCGCGCCGTGGCGCGCGCCTCGGCGCGGATCTCCACCGTGCCCGTCGTGCGCTCCGGCGACAGCTCGACGTCGACGCGATCGAGGGGCAGCGGATGGCAGAGCGGAATCAGGTCCGCGGTGCGCTTGGCGGCGCCGATACCGGCCAGGCGCGCCGTCACCAGCGCATCCCCCTTCGGCCCGCCCGCATCGAGGAGCTGCGCCAGCACGTCGGGACGCATCCGCACCACCGCGCCGGCCACCGCCCGCCGGGCCGTCACCGGCTTCTCCCCGACGTCGACCATGCGCGGGGCGCCGTCCTCGTCGAGGTGGCTCGGCTTCATGGGGTGGGGCCCCGCCCAATCGGATCCAGGAGCACTGCCTCGTAGGTGTCGCCCTCGCGCGCGGCGTCCACACCCTCCGGGACGATGAGGAGCGCGTTGGCCTCCGCCATCGGGCGCAGCTGCGACGAGAGCTGCCCGCCGGCCGAGCGCGCCCGGACGCGCCCATCCTCCTCCCACACGACGACCCGGAGGTACGCGCGCCGCGACCGGTCCTTGTTCATCCGTGCCACCGGCGAGGCCGCGATGTGCATCCGGCCGTCGCCGTGGAGGCCGAGCATGGCTCGCAGGTACGGCCGCACGAACAGCTCGAAGGTGACGAGCGCGCTCACCGGGTTGCCGGGAAGACCGATGAGCCGCGTGCCGTGGATCATGCCCATCGCGAGCGGCTTGCCCGGCTGGACCGCCACGCGCCAGAAGTCGAGGTCCCCGTGCTCCTCGAGCAGGGCCCGCACGTGGTCATGACGCCCGACGCTCACCCCGCCGGACGTGACGATGAGGTCCCCCCGCGGCGCCGCGTCCCGAAGGGCGCCGTCGATCGCGGCCGGGTCATCGGGCTGCCGCGCCATGAGGAGGGACTCTGCGCCGCACTCGCGCACGGCTGCGGCCAGGGCCACGCCGTTCGTGTCGTGGATCTGTCCGGGCCCCAGCGGTGCTCCGGGCTCGACCAGCTCGTCGCCGGTCGACAGGATGGCCACGCGCGGCCGCCGCCGCACCTCGACGCTGCCCACGCCGAGAGATGCGAGGACCGCGATTCGCGACGCCGTGAGCTCCCCGGCGACCTGGACCTCGTCCCCGGCGCGCGTGTCGTGACCCGACCCGCGCACGTGCCTTCCGGGCTCGACGGCGTCGGCGATCGTCACCCGCTCGCCCACCTGGGTCGCGTCCTCGACCGGCACCACCGCATCGGCTCCCGGCGGGATCGGCGCGCCGGTCATGATGCGGACGGCGGTCCCGGACGCGAGGGCCTCGTGGCGGACCGCGCCGGCCGCCACCTCGCCGACGACGTCGAGCCTGCCCGGCAGGTCGGCGGCCCGGACCGCGAAGCCGTCCATGGCGGAGTTCGCGAACGCCGGAATGTCGACGGTCGCGGTCACCGCAGGGTCGGCCAGCACCCGACCGGCAGCCTCGGACAGCGGCACGGTCTCGGACGCGGTCGGCTCGGCCAGCCCGAGGATGTGGCGAATCGCCGCCTCGTACGTGAGCATCTCGCGGGACGTCACCATCGGTCCCACCTCAGAAGCCGAGCTTCATGCGCGCCTCGAGCAGGCGCAGGATGCCGCGACGGCTGACCATGCCGATCGGATTGCGGCCGTCGTCCTCGACCACCGGCAGCTGGCCGACGTCGCGCTCCTGCAGCAGCTTCAACGCATCGATGAGCGGGACGTCCGGGCGCGTCGTGGCGAGCTCGTCGTAGCGCGTCATCACGTCGGTCACCCGCGCACCGTCCCACTGCTCGCGCGCCAGGCGGCGCACGTCGGTGAGGGTCACGATCCCGGCCAGGCCGCCGTCGCCATGCCGCACCAGGAAGGCGCGGTCCTCGCCGCGCAGCAGCCGGGCGTTGACCAGCTCCGCCACCGTCTCGTTCGGCGACACCGACGGTGGCTCGGTCTCGAGGGCGTCACGAACGCGGACGCCGGCGAGGGTTCGCTCGACGCCCGCCTGTGCGGCGGTCGCCTCGGCGGCGTTCGACAGGAACCAACCGATGAGCGCCAGCCACAGGCCGCTGAAGATGTCCATGCTGAGCGCCAGGAACACACCGAGGCCGATGAGCCCGTACGCGAAGAACCGCCCGACGGTCGCCGCGTTGCGCGTGGCGGCCAGCCGGTCCCCGCGAACCTTCCAGATGATGGCCCGCAGCACCCGCCCGCCGTCCATGGGAAAGCCCGGGATGAGGTTGAACAGGCCGAGCAGCACGTTGATGAAGCCAAGCCAGCCGATCAGCGCGCCGAGGTGCGGCTGGACCACGACGAAATCGACGCCCATCAGCAGCAGGCCGAGCGCGAGGCTGGTCACCGGACCGGCCACGGCGATGAGCGCCTCCTCGCGCGGGGTCCGCGAATCGGAGTCGATGCTGGTCGCGCCGCCGAAGATGAACAGGGTGATGCCCTCGACCTTCAACCCGAAGCGCCTGGCGACGATGGCGTGCGAGAGCTCGTGCGCCAGCACCGATGCGAAGAAGAACGCGGCCGTCGCCGCCGCCACGGCCCAGTACAGCGCCGTGCTCCAGCCCTCGAACTGTTCCGGGAAGCGCGCGACGGCGAGCGAGTACGTGATGAGGAAGGCGATGATCAGCCACGAGGGATGGATCGCGATCTCGATGCCTGCCAGGCGGCCGACCTTCCATCCGGGACCCATGGCGTGAGTCTAGATCAGCCGTGGGCGCGGCCAGCGCCGCGCCATCGGTTCAGGCCCACCACGGTGACCAGCAGCGCCGACAGGATGATGGCGGCGCCGGCGGTCAGCGCCGCGTCGAACCAGAACCCCTCGGGGAACAGCGCGATCAGGTTCGACCCGGATTCGAACAGGTACGTGCCGGGCGGGAAGAAGAGTTCGTGGAAGGCGAGGAAGGCCGGTTCGAACGCGACGGCGAACGTGCCCGCCAGCAGGATGGCCAGCGTCCCCACGACTCCGCCGGCAAGGAGCAGGATGCGTCCGATCCGCCGCCGCTCGCTGCGCAGCATCGCCCCGGTCACGCCGGCCACCACCGCCGAGAGCAGCGCCGTGCCGGCCAGGACGCGCACGAGGACCGAGACGTCGTGCATGTGGGATCGCTCGCGCTCGTCGAGGAGCGGCTCACCGGGTTCGAGGGCCGCGTCGAACGGGCCGTCGAGATAGAGGTCGACCAGGATCTCGCCGGTCACGCGATCGACCTCCGCCTGGCTGGTGTCCAGGGCGGTCGCGACCTCGTGGCGCGACTGAAGGACGGACGTGAACCACGGGTTGAACAGGAGCAGCGGACCGAGCAGGGTCACCAGGATGCCGATGGCGAGGCCGAAGGCGATGCCCGCAGCGACCGGTGCTCGGTGGGAGCGGGGCGGATCGCGATCGCTCAGAGGACGCGTCCCGCCATGCGGCCGGTGCCGATCACGGTCGACAGCAGGAACCCGACGATGCTGACCACGATGGAGCCGAGCAGCGCGGCCAGGAATCCGTCGACCGCGAACCCGAGGTCGAGCTCGCTCGAGATGGCGCCGGTCAGCATGAGCATCAGCGCGTTGATGACGAGCAGGAAGAGGCCGAGCGTCATCAGCGTGATCGGCAGGGTGAGGATACGGAGGATGGGGCGCAGGAACGTGTTCACGAGTCCGAAGATGAGGGCCACCAGCAGGAACTTCCACCACGCGCCGTCGGCCCCAAAGTCGAACTCGAGACCCGGCACGAGCATCACCGCGACATAGAGCGCGGCGGCGTTGATGAGCGTCTGGATGACCCGGTCCATGCGATCAGCCTACCCGATGCCCTCCAGCCCCGGCGGCCCGGCGAGCAAGCGGCCCCGCACCCAGGCTGCCCGAACCATGTTCGGGTGCGGGCGGAAGATCAGACGGCTGGCCAGGTCGTCCGCGACGGTGGGTGGGTCGGCGCCGGGCAGGGGCGTCGTGAAGCGGGGGTCGACCGCGATGAGGTCGGCCTCCTTCCCCACCTCGAGCGACCCGACCCCGTCCTCGATACCGAGCGCGCGTGCGCCATCGAGCGTCGCGACCCGCAGCCAGTCGATAGGGCGCAGGGAGCGGGACGAACCGGCACGTCCGGTCAGCTCGAGCACGCGCTGCGTCGCCGCGGCCGCCCGCATCACGCCGAACATCGACAGGTCCGGTCCAGCCGCGACGTCGCTCCCGAGCCCGACGGTGATCCCCGCCGCGCGGTACGCGCCGAGGGGCATCAAGCCGCTCGACAGGAACAGGTTCGACGCGGGGCAGTGCGCCACCCGCGCGCCGCTCTCGGCGATCCGTTGCACCTCGCGCTCGGACAGGTGGATCGCATGGGCCAGGACCGTTCGCGGGCCCAGGGCCCTGGCGCGGTCGTAGACGTCGAGGTAGTCGCGCGCCCCCGGGAAGAGGCGGCGGACCTCGCCGATCTCGCCGGGATCCTCCGACAGGTGTGTCTGCCAGTACGCGCCGTGGTGGGCGGCCAGCGCGGCGGACTCGCGCAGCATCTCCGGGGTGCAGCTCACCGCGAAGCGCGGCGTGAAGGCATAGCGCAGACGTCCGTCGTCGCGGCCGTGCCAGCGCGCGGCGAGCTCGTCGGACTGACGCAGGCTCGTCTCGAGGATCCGAACCGGGTCGATGCCCTCGTCGTAGGTGACGCGGTCCATCATCACCTTGCCGATGACCGCGCGGATGCCGTGCGCCTCGGCCGCGGCGAAGGCCGCGTCGGTGGAATCGGCCCACAGGGCGGCGTAGGCGAGCACCGTGGTGGTGCCTGCCGCGGCGAAGGCTCGCCACGCCTGCGGCGCCTGCTCCTCGGCGACGCCGCGGTCGTACGCGCGCTCGAGCGGAAAGATGTAGCGGTCGAGCCAGGTCAGCAGGTCGAGGCCGCTCCCGAGACCCGCATTCGGGATCTGGGGCAGATGAACGTGGAGGTCGACGAGCCCCGGCAGAACGACGAGCGGCCGCAGGTCCAGCGCGTCGGGCGCGTCGCGCTCCGGCCACTGGCCGACCCTCGTGATGCTTCCGGCGGCATCGGTCTCCAGCAGGCCGTCCGCCACGTCGAGCAGACCGCCCTCGGCCAGTGGCGACAGCAGCCGGGCGCGCAGCGCGAAGCGGCTGCGGAGGGTCCCGTCGGCGGCGTCGGCCATCGCGCCGCATGCTACAGGCCGAGAGGGAGTACCCTTGTGGTTCTACCGTTAGGAGGCCTCTCATGGCCAATGGCACCATCAAGAAGGTCGTCGCCGATCGCGGCTTCGGCTTCATCACCGGCGAGGATGGGAAGGATTACTTCTTCCATCGCGACGGTCTGTCCGAGTCGATCGACTTCGATCGCCTCGTCGGAGGCGAGCCGGTGACCTTCGACATCGAGTCCAACCCGCGCGGTCCGCGGGCCGCGAACGTGCGAGCTGCCGCCGAGTAGCGGCCGTCGTACCGGGCCGGTGATCGCTCCGATGAGCGACGCCGGCCTTTTTGATGCCCGCCGGTCGTGGACGGGTGATGGCTCTCGTGCACGCCCCGCGGTGTCTTCCGGCACGCCACGTGCGGCTGTGACGGCGCCCGAGCGTGAATCGCATGCTGAACAGGAGGTTCACCACCATGGACCGATGGAAGGCCGGGGGCGTGACCGCCGTCCTCGTGCTCGCGCTCGCGATGGCCGGATGCCAGGACGGCGGTGAGACGAACGAGGACCTGATGAGCCCCGGCACGATGCCCGTCATGACCGACGGCGGGGGCGACGACACCTCTGAGGAGGGGGCTCGCTGAGCCCCTGGTATCTGCGCGACGCCCCTTCTCGCTTCAGCGGGGAGGGGCGTCCCCTTTGTCCGTGGCGGCACGAGGACCTTGCCTCGGGCACCGCATCGGAGCATCCTCTGGCGTGTCCCGAGCAGTCCACATGTCGCTCGAGGAGACCACGGGCATGCCACGAGATCTGACCGTCTTCCTCCGCCACCGCCCGGGCACGCTGGCGGATGCCGCGCAGGCCCTGGGACGGGCGGGGGTCAACATCGAGGGAGCGTGCGGATTCGCCGTCGGCGGTGATGGCATCCTCCACGTCCTCGTCGACGATGCCGATGGTGCCCGCCGCGCGCTGGAGGAGGCGGGGCTCGAGGTCCGCGACGACCGCGAGGTCGTGGTCCTCGGCAGCCTCGCAAACGAGCCCGGAGCGCTGGGCGGGGCGCTGAGAACCATCGCCAACGCGAACGTCAACGTTGACCTGATGTACATGGGCCCGGACGGCACCATCGTGCTCAGCGGGACCGACCTGGCCGGCCTGCGCCGGGCCACTGGAGGCTGACCAGCCAGCCCGCCTACACCGTCGTGATGTGGCGTTCAACCTCGCCGCGCTCGTTCACTGAAAGGACGATCCGCTTCCGCCTGTTGGTGAGCACCAACAAGAGCCACACGATCAGCCAGAAGCCGGCAGTGATCAGAGACAGGATGGCGTGCAGGACGTGATTGACCTTCTTCCCCTTGAGGAGCACGGCATTCGTTCCCGCCTGGGATTCCAGCTCAGCGCCGGACGCGAGCTCGATGGCGACGGCACGATCAAGGGCTGCGCGAGCTTCGGAGGTCATGAAGGTCCTCGGACGGTCGCTTTCGCAACATCGTAGCAGCGGTCATCGTGGGCTCGCGACGGGTGCCGTGGCCGGCCGGGCGGTGCAGCCGTGGCCATCAGTGTCCCGTACCGGATCTCTGCCGGGCCGACGGCGACGCTTCGGCTCGGACCGTCCTGCGAGCCTCGGTGACCTGGTGAAGCAACTCCGGATCGGCGCCGTTGGCGAGCACGTCCATCTGCAGGCTGAGCAGTAGATCCTCGGCTCTGCCCCTGCCGACCACGCCGTCGTACCCAACGGTGCCGGCCTCGACCTGGTCGCCATCGCGGGTTTCCGCGACAACGGAGAAGAGCGAATCGATCGGGAAGATGATCTCGACGACCGTCTCCCCCGGCTCTGAGACGACCTCTCCGGCCTCGAAATCCCGCAGCTGAAAGAGGTCGGCGAAGCGGGCCAGCTCGTTGGCGTGGACGGGCGCGAGCAGTCGGTTGCGGTTGAGCATCCGGGGAACTTCCCAGGACGCCCTGCAGTGGGGTCCCTGGTGCGGCACCAGATCGACCGTTACAGGTCACTTCGATGCCGCACGTTGATGCCAGCGACCAACGCGCTGCTCGTCGTGATGGTCGGGGCGAGAGGATTCGACCCGGCCGTTACCAAGTATATGACTGACGCCTCAGGTTTCTTCGCGATGCGACCTCGCGGCGTCGTGGTCCCGGACGCAATCGCGCATGCTCTTCTGCTGCACGCTTAGCTTTGGCGCCCGCGCGGAACGGCATGAGGGCGCTCGAGTCTCTCGCCTCAGCGAAAGCGAACCTTGCCGACGCCAGCTCGTGCGGCCAGCTCGTCAAAGCGGTCGAACAGCGCGGCGGCGGACGGCCGCATGGCCGGATCGTCGGCGAGGCACGCCATGATCAACTCCGATAGGCCAGGCGAGTGCCGGATCGGATCCAACTGCACTGGACGCCGGACAAGCTGCGGGAAGCGTTCGGTGCCGATGGCGTCGCGCCGCCCTTTCGGGAAGGGCGGCCGCTTGGCGAGCGCGGCGTACAGCGTGGCACCCAAGCCCCACACGTCCGCCTGGGGTCCCACCGTCGACCACCGCTCCGGGTCGGCCTGCTCGGGCGACATGTAGGCGTCGGTACCGACGAAGCCGTTGATGAGGTGCGCGCGGTCAATCCGCCGCGCGACCGATAGGTCGACCAGCCGCGGCGTCGGACCCATGATGACGTTGCTCGGCTTGACGTCGAGGTGCACGAATCCCTCGGCGTGTAGGTAGTGGAGCGTCGCCGCCAGCTGGCGCGAGCCGCGGCCTCACGCTGGATCGGCTCAGTGAGCTCGGCTTCGCCATGCTCGAGCGGCGCACGACGACGCGCATTGTGCTCGGCCTCGTCGCGCCTCCCTGGCGGCTCGACGGCGGCCTGCGTCCCACCGATGCGGCTCACTTCGACGCCTTCGATGAGCCGGGGTACGTGCGGATCACCTGGAGCTTCGTCCTGGCGCCGGTGCGCGATGGATCCGCCACGCTGCTGGTGACCGAGACACGGGTGGCGGCCACCGACGCGCACGCGCGGCGGCGCTTTGGCCGCTACTGGTCGGTGGTCGGCCCGTTCAGCGGCATAGTTCGTCGGATGATGCTCGCCGCCGTCGCACGTGGGTCCGTTTACGGCGCCGATCGCACCTGTTGATGCCGGCTGGCGTCAATCAGGTGACTGGCGGCGATTTCAGGCTGGCCGCTTGACAGCGCGGCGGGTCACCCACGGGAAGATGCGGGTTGCCAACGAGGTGCCGGCATGACACGTCCGTCACATTCGTGCGCGGTGACGACCGTCACTTCCCGCGGGCACCGCCTCACCGTGGCGATCGGGCTCGCCAAAGCCGCTGAAGCGTAGCAACGCTGGTGTCAGCACGAGCAGGCCGATCCCGAGCGCCGCGACCGCGAGCATGGCTCCCCGCAGTCCGACAACGTCAGCCCACAGGCCGACGTAGACCGGGCCGAGGAGGAACCCGAGGTAGGACACGCTCGTCACGACCGACGTCGCGCGGCCCCGGTGCTGCTCGTCGACGTTCCGCGAAACGATGCCCACGAGGGTCGGGAACAGCACGGCGGTCCCGGCCGCGGCCACCGCCAGACCCAGCGCGGCCATGACCAGTGTGCCTGCGGCGGCGATGAGTGCCGCGCCGGCCGCGGCCGCCAATGCGCCGGCGAGAAGAACGACGTGCGCGTGCGTGGCCTGGAGGCCGCTGGTGGCGAACCGCGTAATCGCCACGGTTCCGGCAAACACGGCGGGTGCCACGGCGCTCAGCCCCATGCCTGAATCAAGCTGATTGTGGGCGAAGACGGCGCTCCAACTCTGGTGCGCGTTCTCGCTGGCGAACGCAAGCGCACCCAGCAACCCGATGAGTACGAGCGGGACGATCCGCGACCGGGCGCGCGGAGATGAAACCGTTGCCCCGATGCCGTCGTGCCCCTGAACGGCGACGCCGGCAGGCAGCGCCTTGAGCATGGAGACGCCGGCCACCACCGAGAGCACGGCTACGCCCATGAACGGCACAGCGAGCGGCAGCGATGCGGCCGCCGCCAGCCCGGTGGTCAGGCTGCCGATGACGACCAGGCTGGAGAAGATGCCATGCGCCCAGCTGATGACCGGCCGGCCAGTGACCTTCTCGGCCCGGCCGGCCACCGCGTTGATGGCCACGTCGGCCGCTCCACTCGCAGCGCCGACGACCGCAAGGCCGATGGGCAGGCTCGCGAGGTTCACCGCGCTCAGCGCCAACCCGACACCCGTCGCACCGAGGGCAGCGATCACCAGCGCCGCGACCCTCAGACCCCATCGATCGAGTGCTCTGCCGGCCAGCAGCATCGCCGGAAGAGCGCCGGCACCCACGAAAAGCAGCGCCAAGCCGAGCTCGCCGTCGGTGATGCCGGCCTGCTGCTGCACCCGCGGCACGGAGGCGCCCCATACCCCCCAGAAGGAGCCGAAGGCAGCAAATGCCACGAAGGCCGAAGCGATCATGTGGCGCGGCGAGCTGCTCCCCGTCTCCGTCATGTGTGTAACGATACACACCTAGGCTGGAGGAGGCCATGGAAAGACCTGTCGGCTCGAAGCGAGTCACCCTCGCGCAGGTGGCCGAGCTGGCTGGCGTATCGGTCATGACCGCCTCGTACACGTACAATCGGCCGAGGCGCGTATCAGACGAGGCCCGGTCGAAGGTGCTCGCCGCGGCGGCCCAGTTGGGGTACGCCGGACCTCACCCGAGCGCCCGGTCGCTGCGGCGCGGCAGTACCGGCACGCTCGGTGTCGTGATGGGTGAGCGTCTGACCTACGCCTTCGACGATCCGCAGGCCGTGTCCTTCCTGGCGGGAATCGCTGATATCTGCGCTGATCGTGGCTATGGCATGACGATATTGCCGATCACGGGCGCTGCCGATGACATTCTCCGGATCAGGGACGCCGCCGTCGACGGGTTCGTCGTCTGGACCACGTCCGACGATGATCCGATCATCGCGGCCGTACAGGCGATCAAGCGTCCCGCGATCGTGCACGGCGGGCCTGCGGTGCATGGTCTGGGACTCGTGAGCATTGACAATCGCGCGGCGGCACGCGCAGTGGGTGCCGTTGCGTTCGCGGGCGCCAAACGCCCCGCGGTGGTGAGCTTTCCCCTTGACCGAAATCGGGTCAGCGGCATCACGCGCGGCGTGGATACCACGGCGGTCCGCTTTCCAGTGACGCGCGAGCGGCTGGAGGGTTATCGGCAGGCAACTGAGGACACCGGCATCGCGTGGGGCGAGGTGGTTATCGCGGTATGCGCACGCAATGACGCGGCCGAGGCCGAGTCAGCCGCGGCAACCCTATTGACTTCCGCCGAGCCGCCGGACGCGATCGCCGCTATGAGCGACCAGGTGGCCGCGGGAGTCATGCGTGCCGCCCGCGCCGTGGGTCGGGTCATCCCCGACGATCTGGCAGTGACCGGGTGGGATGACGGGCCGGTCGCGGCAGAGCTGGGGCTGACGACCGTCGCGCAATCGCTGCGTGATCAGGGCGCGGCCTGCGCGCGGGTAGCCCTCGGGCAGAAACCGAGCTCCCAGGCGGCGTCCTGGTCAATTATTCGCAGAGGCAGCACACGCCACTAGATCGTCGAGCGGAGAACCGCCGGCGCTGGCGAGCGCCCCGACGTTGAGCCGCAAGTCTTGGCTTGGACGTTAGTCAGCGAACGTAATGCGCCTGGTCGTGGGTCAGGCGACCGGCGGTATCCGTCAGATGCGGGAGGGCTTCTCCCTGTTTTCGTTGCTCGCGAC
>JAHWJN010000024.1 GCA_019348395.1 Chloroflexota bacterium | reverse complement strand
TCCGCCACCTCCTCGAGCCGGGCACGTTCGCGCTCGGCGGCGACGAGCGCGTCGTCGACCTCACGACGGGCAGCCTCGAGCCGCATCCGCTCCGTCTCGAGCCGCTCTTCGACGGCTCGGCTGGCGGCCAGCGCCTCGCCCGCCAGGGCGCGGCTCGTCTCGGCACGGTAGACGAGGAACACGATGATGGGCGAACCGATCAGGAAGGCGCTGAAGCGGATCAGGTCCGCCACGCCGAAGACCTGGCCCTCGTTCATCTCCAGCGCGGTGAGCAGCAGCACCGCGCCACCGGCGAGGTATCCCCAGAGCGCCGCGCGAGCTCCGAGGATGAGGCCGGAGACGGCGACCGAGATGACGAGCAGGACGACGTACGGCAGGTCCTGTCGAGCCTGGCCGCCGAGCGCCGCGGCGAGGAGCGCAATCCCGATGCCGATCAGGGCGCCGATGATCGCGCTGCGCGTCGGAACGAGGAGCTTCATCGGATCCGTCGCCGCCATACGGGTGCGGACCCGAGCCTAGCACCCGGGCCACCGCTCAGGTGGCGACCGGGGTCCGGCGCCGTCGTGCTCGTCCGAGCCGCTCGCGGGCGGTCGCGATTCGCCGCCACGGGTTCGGCACACGGCGGGGGTCGATCGCGTCGGGGTGCTCGCCCCGCGCGATTTCGGCCAGCATGCTCGAGGCGCGGTCGAGTTGCCCGGACTCCGTCAGAAGCTGGACCAGGCTGAACCACCGGCTCGGCTCGCCGACCGGGAGGGCCACCACCCGCTCGACGAGCTCGGCGGCACGCCCGGCGTGGCCGGCCCGCCGGTGTGCGGCGATGGCGGCCCGGTAGTCGGTATAGCTGGGCTCGAGGCCGAGCGACTCGAGGAAGTTCAGCAGCAGCTCGGCGTTCTCCGCGCGTTCCGCGGCCGGACCGCGACGGACGTGGGCGTCGCGGTATTCGCCGAGCAGGATCCTGAGCTCGCGCTCCGCCCATCGCCGCTGGGGGCTGTCCGCCGCGTGGCGTTCGACGATCCCGGCGAGCACCATGGCACCGCGCAGCTCCTCGCCTGCCTCGAGGTACGCCTCGCGCAGCCCGATGTCGACGATCTCCGCCATCGGCGGGTCCTGGGCCAGCATCGTCTCGAGCGTCCCCATCCAGTCGTCGATCCGGCCCCGCTCGGCATAGTGGCGCGCCGCGTAGCGCAGCCAGTAGCGCTCGCTGTGCTGCCGCCAGTCCTGGCCCGCGATGTGGTGCTCGATGATCCAGCGGTCCTGGGCGGCCGGGCCGGCCAGGAAGACATCGGTCGGCACCCGGAAGCCCGCGACCGACCGGTAGCGCGGCTCGTGCCACGGGCTCGGCTGGTCGGGGTCGACGCGCCGCCGGTGAGCGCGCGGTCGGGTCCGGCGCCGCTCTCCCTCCTCGAGCGGCCAGCGCAGCGTCTCGGCCCGGCCCGCCTCGAGCGCGTGATCGTAGTGCAGTCGCCGGACCGGATCGCGCAGCTCGGCCCAGGCCCGGTTGAGGATCGAAGTCCGGCGCGTCGCCACCTCCGACGAGGACGAGCGGTCGGGATGATGGCGCAGCACCGCCTCGCGGAAGGCCGTGCGCAGCTCGCCGGCCGAGGCCGAGGGCTCGGCACCCAGGACTTCGTAGAAGTCCCGTGATTCGGTCGGCGACTGCTCGACGGTTGCCATCCGATCGAGTCTAGCGTCACCGCCCGTCGAGCCCCGAGTCGCTATGCTGCGCCCCATGCCTGCCACGGCCGGTCCCCGGCAGGCCCGGGCCGGACACCTCCTCCTCATCGGCGGCGCCGAGGACAAGCTGCGCCAGCGACAGATCCTGACGCGCTTCGTCTCGCTCGCCGGAGGCACCGATGCGCGGGTCGTGGTGATCTCGACGGCCTCCTCGCTCGGCGACGAGGCCACCGAGCTGTACCTGTCGCTCTTCCGCCAGATGGGCGTCGGCGACGTGCGTGGCATGCGCCCGCTCGTGCGCGAGGACGCGAACGACCCGCGCCTCATCTCGGCCCTCGACGATGCCACCGCAATCTTCATGACCGGCGGCAACCAGCTCCGGCTGTCGAGCGTGATCGGCGGCACGCTGCTCGGCAAGACACTCACCGAGCGCCACAAGCGAGGCGCCATCATCGCCGGCACGAGCGCCGGCGCATCGGCCATTGCCAGCCATATGGTCGCGTTCGGCACGAGCGGCGCGACGCCGAAGCAGCGCATGACGCAGATGAGCGCCGGGCTCGGCCTGTTGCCCGGGGCCCTGGTCGATCAGCACTTCGAGCAGCGCAACCGGTTCGGCCGCCTGCTTGCCCTGGTGGCCCAGTCTCCGGCCCTGCTCGGCATCGGCATCGACGAGGACACCGCGGCCCTCGTCAGCCCGAAGGGCGTGCTCGAGGTCCTCGGCAAGGGATCGGTCACCGTGCTGGACCCGGCCCACATCCAGACCGATGCCTACGAGGTGAAGCGGCACCGGCCGATCATGGTCTCGGGCGTGGTCCTTCACTCCCTGCCGTCCGGGTATCGCTTCGACATCAGGAAGCGCAAGCTGATGGCACCGCTGCGCCCGGTGAGCGCCACCGACCGGGAGCTGGCCAGCCTGCAGGCGGCGACGAACAACACCCGCCGCCTCATCCGTCGCATCGCGGCGGAAGGGGCCGACGACACCGCGCCCGAGCGGGCACGCCGACGCGCGCTCAAGGCACGACGCGCCGAGGAGGCCAGCGAGTGACGACGACGAGACGGCGGGGGTCGCCCAGCGCACGGGCACGCGCCCGCCGAGCACGGACCGCCGCCGCGCCGGCCGGGGCGGTTCCGCGTCCCGAGCTGAAGATCGTGGAGACGCGCGTCTACCGTGGCCCGAACTACTGGAACTACGATCCGGCCATCAAGCTCGTGGTCGATCTGGGCGTCCTCGAGCACTTTCCGTCGAACACGATCCCCGGCTTCACGACCGCGCTGCTCGAGATGCTCCCCGGCGTGGGGCAGCACACCTGCGGCACGGGCAAGGTCGGCGGCTTCACCGAGCGCCTCGAGGAGGGCACGTGGGCCGGCCACGTGGCGGAGCACATCGCCCTGCAGCTGCAGCGCGAGGCCGGCACCGAGGTCGGCCGCGGCAAGACGCGCGGCACCGGTGAGCCGGGCCGCTACCACGTCGTCTACTCCTACGGCGAGGAGACCGTCGGGCTGGCCGCCGGACGCCTGGCCGTGCGCCTCGTCAACCACCTCGTCAGCGCCGAGGAGGGATTCGACTTCGCCGCAGAGCTCGAGCGGCTCATCCTGCTCGCCGAGCGCGCCGCCTTCGGCCCCTCGACACAGGCCATCCTCGACGAGGCGGCACTGCGCGACATCCCGTGGATCCGGCTCAACGACCAGTCGCTCGTGCAGCTCGGGCACGGCGTCCACCAGAAGCGGATCCGAGCAACCATGACGAGCCACACGGGCTCGCTCGGCGTCGACATCGCCGGCGACAAGAAGCTCACCAACCGCCTGCTGGCGGCGACCGGCGTCCCCGTCCCGCGCGCGGTGGTCGTCGCAGACGAGGAGGGCGCGGTACAGGCGGCGACCCGCCTCGGCTTCCCGGTGGCGGTGAAGCCGCTCGACGGCAACCACGGCCGCGGGGTCATGCTCAACCTCGCCGATGCGGACGCGGTGCGAGACGGCTACCGAGCAGCACGGGGGCAGAGCCGGCGCGGCGGCGTCGTGGTGGAGAGCTTCCTGACGGGGAATGACTACCGCTGTCTCGTCATCGACGGCCAGCTGCGGGCGATCGCGCAGCGAGTGCCGGCCCATGTCGACGGCGACGGGAAGCACTCGGTCGCAGAGCTGGTCGAGACGACGAATACCGACCCGCGCCGCGGCATCGGGCACGAGAAGGTGCTCACCCGCATCAAGGTCGACGAGGAAGCGGTCTCGTACGCGCGGGAGCAGGGCTTCGAGCTCTCCGACGTGCCGCCGCGCGGTCAGCGGGTCTACCTGAAGCGCACCGGCAACATGAGCACCGGGGGCATCAGCATCGACCGCACCGAGGAGGCGCATCCGGACAACGTCGAGCTCGCCGAGCTCGCGGCCCGGGTGGTGGGACTCGACATCGCCGGCATCGATTTCATCGCTCCCGACATCTCGAAGTCGGTCCGCGAAACGGGCGGCGGCGTGATCGAGATCAATGCCGCGCCGGGCTTCCGCATGCACATCGAGCCTTCGGAGGGCGCGCCGCGGGATGTGGCCAGGCCGGTGATCGACATGCTCTTCCCGCGCGGCAGCCGCGCCCGGGTGCCGATCATCGCGATCACCGGCACCAACGGCAAATCCACGACCGGCCGGATGATCGCGCACATCATGAAGGCGATGGGCCGCAAGGTCGGCCTGACCAGCACCGACGGCATCTATGTCGACGGTCGTATCGTCCGTCGATCCGATGCATCGGGCCCGAAATCGGCCTCGATGGTGCTCCAGAACCCCACCGTCGATTTCGCGGTCTTCGAGGTGGCGCGCGGCGGCATCCTGCGCGAGGGACTGGGCTACCAGCGCAACGACGTGGCCGTCGTCCTCAATGTCACCGGCGACCATCTGGGCCTCGGCGGCATCCACTCGATCCGGCAGCTCGCCGAGGTGAAGCGCGTGGTGGTCGAGGCCGTGCCGCGCGACGGGGTGGCCGTCCTCAACGCCGACGATCCGCTCGTCACCGCCATGGCGCGCCACTGTTCCGGGTCGGTCATCTACTTCTCGATGGACCCGGAGAACGAGCGCATCAAGTTCCAGGCATCGCGTGGGCGGCGGGCGGTCACGCTGCAGTCGGAGCGCAACGGCGAGAAGATCGTGCTGCGCCAGGGTCGCAAGTCGATGGACCTGGTCTGGACCCACCTCATCCCGGCGACCTTCGAGGGCAGGGCGCGGATGAACGTGCAGAACGCCCTGGCCGCCACCGCCGCGGCGTGGGCCGCCGGCGCCCACCTGCACGACATCCGCCAAGGACTCCGCACCTTCTCCACCTCGTATTACATGGCGCCCGGACGCCTCAACATGTTCGAGCTCGACGGCTACCGCGTCGTCGTCGACTACGCCCACAATCCGCCGGCGCTCGAGGCACTCGGCCAGTTCGTTCACATGCTCACCCAGCCGTCGCCGGGAGGAGCTCGCCCCTCGATCGTCGGCCGCCGAATCGCCGTGGTGGCCACGGCAGGCGATCGGCGCGACGAGGACATCCGCGAGCTCGGCCGGGTCGCGGGGGGACACTTCGACGAGATCATCGTGCGCGAGGACGAGAACAACCGCGGGCGCCCGCGCGGCAACACGGCAGCCCTGATCGTCGAGGGGATCGAGAGCGCCCGGGAACGCCGCGTGACGGACGTCAACACCATCCTCGACGAGCTCGAGGCGACCCGGACCGCGCTCGACCGGGCAGAGGAGGGCGACGTGGTGGTCGTCTGTGTCGATCACGCCAACCAGGTCTGGAAGGAGCTCCAGCGTCGGCAGCACGGCGCCGCGGCCGATTCCGACGGGCTGCGAGCGGTGATCGGCGTTGTCGACGACGACGGCGACGAGGTGGACCTGGACCTCTGACCGTCAGCCGGCGACGAGCTCGCGCAGCCGTTCCAGCGTGACCGCCCGGAAGCCTTCGGCCTCCAGCCAGCCGAACAGCTCGGTCCGCTCGACGTGCGCCATGACGAGGCACACATCGCCGTGGCGCGCCCGGCCGACCAGCGCCTGGAGCGACTCGAGCTCGCTGGCGTGCGCCGGCACATCGCGGCGGTAGCCGCCCGAGCTGGCGCCTGCCCTCAGCAGCTCGAGCATCTCGTCGCGATCGCGGCCGCGGAGGTAGTGCGGCTTCTCGGCGATGACCAGGTCGTCCGCCTCGCCGGCGACGCGTCCGAGCCCGAGCAGGATCTCGTCGGTGCGATCCCCCGCCGTGCCGAACGCCAGCCGCACCCGGTGCCGTCCCGCCAGCGAGCGGCCTACCTCCAGCAGCCCCGTCAACCCGGCCTCGTTGTGCGCGAAATCGACGAGCGCGAAGACGCCGTCCCGCTCGTAGAGGTTGAGCCGCCCGGGGTTGGAGACGGCGTCCTGTCCGAAGCCGGCGAGCCCGTCGGCGATCCTGCCGCGCCGGAGCCCCAGCGCGTCGCAGGCAGCCGCGGCGGCCAGCGCGTTGGCGACGTTGTAGCGTGACAGTCCGGCGAAGGTCACCGGCAGATCGGCAGCCTCCACCACCCGGCGCGCACGCCCCCGGCCGTGGCGCAGGACGATCCATCCATCCTCCAGCGTGGCGGACCGCCCGCCGCCTCGCAGCGTCTCGTCCACCGCGCCGGTTCGGCCCTCGGTGCTGAAGGCGTAGATGCCGCAGCGAGCGCGGCGGCGCATGGCCCACACCCGCTCGTCGTCCGCGTTCAGGACCGCCCAGCCCCCGCGCTTGGTGATGCGCACGATGGTGCCCTTCACCTCGGCCAGCTCGTCGAGCGTGTCGATGCCCTGCAGCCCGAGGTGATCGGCCGAGACGTTGGTCACCACGCTCACGTCGTTGGCGGCATAGCCGATCCCGCGCAGCAGGATTCCGCCGCGCGCGGTTTCGAGCACCGCGACGTCGAGCCGCGGCTCGGCCAGGATGCGGGACGCGCCACCGAAGCCGGTCCAGTCCCCCTCTTGGACGAGCTCGCCGCGCACGTAGATGCCGTCCGAGTTCGTCATCCCCACCTTCCGGCCGGCCGCGGCGAGGACGTGGGCGATGAGCCGGGTGGTGGTGCTCTTCCCGTTCGTGCCGGTCACCGCCACGATGGGGATGCGCGGCCGCGGCAGGTGGGCGAGCGGCCCGAGCGCGACCGCGCGCAGGCCGGTGAGCTCCCGCCGCTCGCTGGATCGACCCAGGGCCAGCCGCGCCGACGCCGCCCCGACCGCCTGCGCGATCGTCCGGCGGCGCCACGGATAGGCCATCGCGGTGCGAAGCCCGTCGGTCGAGTGGCGCTCGGTGATGCGAGGCTCGGGCAGATCGAGGGCCGAGTGGAGCCGTCGCACCGCCTCGCCCGCCGCGGCCGCCACCTCCGCCGCCGCTCCCGGCCGGGAGCCGACGAACTCCAGCTTCACCGCCGGCCGGGTGAAGAACCGGTTCGGACCGTCCAGCACGCGCAGCTCGAGCAGCTCGACCTCGGGCTCGGCGCGCTCGGCATGGTCGGCGTGGCGCGACATGCGCGTGAGTATATTGGTGCGCATGCCCGATCTCGACGCGCTGCGCCGCACCATCGACGCACGTCTGCCGCGCTTCCTCGATGAGCTCCGAGGGCTCGTCGACATTGACTGCGGCTCCTACACGCCCGAGGGCGTCAACCGGGTCGCCGATGCGGTCGCCGATGCGCTGCGCGAGCTCGGCGCGGAGGTCGAGCGCGTGCCACATCGGCCGGAGGAGGGCCGGCCGCAGCTCGGCGACCTCCTGATCGGGCGCATCGACGGCGAGGGCCCGCGCCTCCTGCTCATCGGTCACATGGACACCGTGTTCGATCCGGGAACCGCCGCTGAGCGCCCGTTCCGGATCGAGGACGGCCGCGCGACCGGGCCGGGGGTGACCGACATGAAGGCGGGCCTGCTCGCCGGACTGCACGCGCTCGCCGCGCTCCACGCCGCCGGCATCCGGCCGTCGGTGACCTTCGTGGCGAACCCGGACGAAGAGATCGGATCGCCGTTCAGCACGCCGCGCATTCGCGAGCTGGCCCCGTCGCACGATGCCTGCTTCGTCCTGGAGTGCGCCCGGGCGAACGGCGACATCGTCAGCGCCCGCAAGGGCATCGCCGACTACCACCTGGCACTCACCGGCCGGGCGGCGCACGCCGGCGTGGAGCCCGAGAAGGGACGGTCCGCCATCCTCGAAGCGGCGCACCAGGTGCTCGCCCTCCACGAGCTGAACGGGCGCTGGCCGACGGTCACGGTGAACTCGGGCGTGATCGCCGGCGGGACTCGTCCCAATGTCGTCGCCGAGCGATGCGAGCTCCAGGTCGACCTGCGTGCCGCCACCGCCGACGCGTTCGACGCCGCGGTCGCCGAGGTGGAGCGCCTGACGGCCCATCCGACCGTGGAGGGCGTGCGCACCGAGCTGCGCCGCATCGCCGGGCATCCTCCGATGGAGAAGAGCGAGTCCTCCGGCCGCCTGGTCGAGCTGGCGGTGGGGATCGCCGGGGAGCTGGGCTTCGGCCTGCGGGACGCCGCCACCGGAGGGGCCTCCGACGCCAACACCACCGCGGCGCTCGGCGTGCCGACCATCGACGGCCTCGGGCCGGTCGGGGGTGACGATCACTCGGTCGACGAGTGGCTCGACGTGACGAGCATCGTGCCGCGGACGACCCTGCTCGCCGCGCTCCTGGCGCGGGCCGGCGAGGCCGTCTCGCCGGGCACCGGTCTAGAATGACCATCCCGTGACCGAAGCCTTCCGTCACCGCACGCCTCTGCAGGTCCGCTTCCGCGATACCGACGCCTTCGGGCACGTCAACAACGCGGTCTTCGCGACCTACGTGGAGCTCGCCCGCGTCCGCTACCTGACGGAGGTGCTGGAGCCGCGGCAGCGTTTCGAGCGCCTGCCGCTCATCCTCGCGAGGCTCGAGATCGACTTCCGCTCGCCGATCCAGCTCGGTGACGAGGTGGCCGTCGAGACGCGCGTCGACCGAGTCGGCCGATCCAGCGTGGCGATGAGCCATCGCATGAGCGCCGGGCCCGACGGCTCGGGGGAACGGCTCGCGGCCGAGGTGGCATCGGTCATCGTCGTGTACGACTACGAAACCGAGCGCCCGATCCCCGTTCCCGACGACTGGCGGGCGCGGATCGACGCCTTCGAGAACCGATCCTGACAGGGAGAACCATGGCCGAACCGCAACGCTTCGACCTGCTCATCCTCGGCGGAGGCATGAGCTACGTGGGCGCCATCCGCGCCGCGCAGCTGGGACTGTCCGTCGGACTCGTCGAGCGTGACAAGCTCGGCGGCACCTGCCTGAACCGCGGGTGCATCCCGTCCAAGGCGCTGCTGGAGACCGCGGACCTGCTCCACCGCGTGACCGAGCAGGGCGCCGAGTTCGGCCTCGCCGGCCACGACGGCATCGGCCTCGACTACTCGGCCCTCGGGAAGCGGCGCGACGCGGTGATCGACAAGCACGTGTCCGGCGTCGAGTTCCTGATGAAGAAGAACAAGGTGACCGTCATCAAGGGCAACGGCGTGCTGACCGGCCCCACCAGCGTCAGGGTCTCGGGCGGCGAGTCCGGCGACGTGGAGGCCAGCGCGGACCACCTCATCCTGGCCACCGGCTCCGCACCCCGCTCCCTGCCGGGACTGGAACCCGACGGTCGACTGATCATCACCTCCGACGAGGCGCTGGAGCGCAACGACGTGCCGAAGCGGGTCACGATCGTCGGGGCAGGTGCCATCGGCGTCGAGTGGGCGAGCATGTACCGCGACTTCGGTGCCGAGGTGAACCTCGTCGAGTTCGCCGACCGGATCGTGCCGCTCGAGGACCCGGAGGTCGGCAAGGAGCTGGCGCGTGTCTTCCGCAAGCGCGGGATCACGACCCACGTGGCGAGCACGGTCGACCCCGAGACGATCAACAGGTCCGAGAACGAGCTGAGCTTCCAGATCGCGGCGAAGGACGGCGGCACGCGCACCGACGTCACCGCCGACGTCCTGCTCGTCGCGGTCGGACGGCGGCCGCTCACCGAGGACATCGGTCTCGAGAACATCGAGGGGGTCGAGGTCGAGCGCGGCTACGTGAAGGTCGACGAGTTCATGCGCACCGGCGCGCCCGGGCTGTACGCCATCGGCGACATCGTGCCCGGCTTTGCCCTGGCGCACGTGGCCAGCCACGAGGCCGTCGTCGCGGTCGAGCATCTCGCGGGCCACGATCCGGAGCCGGTCCGCATGGAGCTCATGCCGCGCGTCACCTTCTGCCGTCCGCAGATCGCGTCGGTCGGCTGGACCGAGGACGAGGCGAAGGCCGCTGGTCGCGAGACGAAGAGCGGCCAGTTCCCGTTCCGCGCGCTGGGCAAGGCGACGATCGTCGGCGAGATCGACGGCTTCGCCAAGTTCGTGGCCGATGCCGAGACCGGCCAGCTGCTCGGCTGCCACATCATCGGCGCGCACGCCGGCGACCTCATCGCCGAGCCGACGTTCGCCCAGCTGGTGGAGGGCACCGCGGCCGAGCTGGCGATGAACGTGCATGCCCATCCAACCCTGCCCGAGGTGCTCCCCGAGGCGGCGCTCGCCGTCGACGGCGCACCGATCCACGTCTGAGGAGGGACGACAGCCGTATGGCACGGACCGACACCACGCCACGCCACGCCGAGCTGGGCCTCACCGACGAGGACGTGCTCGGGATGTATCGCGCCATGCTGCTCGCCCGTGCCGTCGACGAGCGCATGTGGCTCATGCAACGGGCAGGAAAGATCGCGTTCATCATCTCCGGACAGGGCCACGAGGGCGCCCAGGTGGCGACCGCATGGCCGATGCGCCCGAAGCAGGACTGGATGGCCCCGTTCTACCGGTCCATCGCCAGCGCGATGACCTTCGGCATGACCGCCGAGGACATCATCACCGCCCACCTCGCCAAGGCCGATGACGTCAGCTCCGGCGGTCGCCAGATGCCCGGGCACTACGGCGGGGCGCCGTACAACATCGTGAGCCTGTCCTCCCCGGTCGGGACGCAGGTGCTCCATGCGGTCGGCATCGCGATGGCCGCCTGGGTCAAGGGCGACGACGTGGTGGCCATGACCCAGTTCGGCGAGGGCACGGCCAACCAGGGCGAGGTCCACGAGGCGATGAACTTCGCCGGCGTCCACCGCCTGCCGGTGATCTTCGTGTGCGAGAACAACGGCTACGCGATCAGCGTCCCGCTCGACCGCCAGGTGGCGGGCGGGTCCGTGGCGGCACGCGGGGCCGGCTACGGCATGCCGGGCGTCGAGGTCGACGGCGGCGACGTGCTCGCCTGCTACGCCGCGGCGAAGGAGGCCCACGAGCGCGCCCGTCGGGGCGAGGGGCCGTCCCTGATCGAGGCCAAGGTCGTGCGGCTGACCTCCCATTCCTCCGACGACGACCAGCGGCGCTACCGCGATCCGGCGGAGGTCGAGCAGCTCAAGGAGCTCGACCCGATCCCCCGCTTCGCCAACGAGCTGCGGGCGGGCGGAACTTTGACCGACGAGGTCGAGGAGCGGCTGCGCGCCGAGGTCAAGGCGGAGGTCAACGACGCCAGCAAGCGGGCCGAGGCTCGGCCCGAGCCGAACATCGAGGAGGCTCACGAACGCGTCTACGCCGAGCCGATCCCCGGCGGCGGGACGCCGGTACCCCTCGAGCCGATCGAGGGAGGTACCCACTGATGGCCGAGCTGAACATCCTCGAGGCGATCCGGACCGCCATGGACGAGGAGATGGAGCGCGACGATCGGGTCATGATCCTGGGCGAGGACGTCGGCAAGAAGGGCGGCGTCTTCGGCGCCACCGACGGTCTGTGGGCCAAGTACGGCGACAAGCGCGTGCTCGACACCCCGCTGACCGAGGGCATGATCGCCGGGGCCGCGATGGGCGCGGCGGTCTACGGCCTGCGCCCGATCGCCGAGATGCAGTTCGCCGACTTCGTGTACCCCGGCTTCAACCAGATCGTCTCCGAGATCAGCCGGATCCATTACCGCTCGAACGGCACCTTCAGCGCCCCCATGGTGATCCGCATGCCGTACGGCGGCGGGGTCCACGGCGCGCTCTACCACTCCCAGTCGAACGAGGCGTACTTCACGTCCACGGTGGGCCTGAAGGTCGTGGCGCCGGGGACGCCTGCCGATGCGAAGGGACTGCTCAAGGCCTCGATTCGCGACCCCGACCCGGTGATGTTCTTCGAGCACAAGAAGACCTATCGCCTGTTCAAGGCCGAGGTTCCCGACGGCGACACCGTCGTGCCCATCGGCAAGGCGTCGGTTCCCCGCGAGGGCAAGGACCTCTCCATCTTCTGCTACGGGTTCATGCGCACCTGCGCCCTCGAGGCGGCCGAGACACTGGCCCGCGAGGACGGCGTGGAGGCGGAGGTCGTGGACCTGCGGACCCTGCGACCGCTCGACCTCGACACGATCCTGGCGTCGGTCGAGAAGACCGGCAAGGCGCTCGTCGTGCACGAGGCGAACCGGTTCGGCGGGTTCGGCGCCGAGATCGCCGCGACTATCGCCGAGAAGGGCTTCGAGCACCTCGACGGCCCGGTGACCCGACTCGCCGGACCCGAGGTGCCGGGGGTCCCGTACCACCACACCCTCGAGGACTGGTTCATGATCGGTCCGGCGCGCATCGTGGCGGCCGCCCGAGAGCTGGCCGCGTACTGATGCACGAATCTGGCACCATTCATCTCCACGCACGGCCGAAGGGATAGACGACACCGATGGCAACCACGATCAAGATGCCGCAGCTTGGCGAGTCGGTCACCGAGGGGACGATCGAGCGCTGGCTCGTCAAGGAAGGCGACACCGTCGAGCAGTACGACCCGCTGTT